>DATFWH010000096.1:0-2756 GCA_035259465.1 Binatia bacterium | reverse complement strand
TCACCCACCCGAGCCCCCAGCTCGTCGCGGCGATCATCTCGCCGCCGACCACAGCGATCCATGCGCGCGCGAAGGCCTGGCGCAAGCCGGCGATGACGAAAGGCAGCGCACCCGGCAGAACCACTTTGTGAAACAGCGCGCGCTCGTCGGCGCCCATCGCCTCGGCCGAGCGAATCCACAGACGATTGACCGAGCGCACGCCGGTCCAGGTGTTGAGGATCACCGGAAAGGTCGCCGCGTAAAAAACGAGCGCGATCGTGGCGGCGTTGCCGAGGCCGAACCACAGGATGAAGACCGGCACCCAGGCGAGCGAGGGGATCGGCATCAGGACGCTCACCAGCGGGCCGAAGAAGCGCTCGACACGGCGAAAGCGTCCCATCAGGATGCCGATCGGAACGCCGATGGCCCCTGCCAGTACGAAGCCGAAGAGGACGCGGTAAAGCGTGTAGAGCGTGTGGTGTAGGAGCGCGCCGCTGAGAACCATTTTTACGAGGGCCGCGCCAATCTTCTCTAGCGGCGGGGCCAGCGCGGGCGCGACATAGCCGCTGCGCGCGAACGCCTCCCAAATCGCGCACGCGACGGCGATCGAGACCAGCGCGCCCAATGTCGACCGGACTCTCATTGCTCCAGCATCCCCCAGCGCACGACGGTGAGCGCCTCGAGTTTCTGAAACACGAGCTTCTCCAGCGCGAAGCCGACGATGCCGATGACGGCGATGCCGGCGAGCATAACGTCGGTATTGAGAAACTCCCGCGCGCCGAAAATAAGCCAGCCGAGGCCGAGCCTGACCGATGTTAGCATCTCGACCGCGACGAGGACGCGCCACGCGCGCGCGAGCCCGATGCGCAGGCCGGTCAGAATGTAGGGAAGGGCACCGGGAACGACGACTTTCCAGAAAAGCTGCCGGCCGCGGGCGCCGAGCGATTCGGCGGCGCGGATCCAGATCTCCTTGATCGCCTTCACGCCGGTCCAGGTGTTGAGGACGATGGGAAAAGCCGAGGCGAAGCCGACCAGCAGCACCGCCGGGAGATTGCCGAGACCGAACCAGATGACGAACAGCGGCGCATAGGCGAGTCCCGGGATCGGGTTGCCGATGCTTATGATCGGCAAGAGGAGATTTTCCGCCAGGCGGTAGCGACCCATGGCAATGCCTACCGCGACGCCGGAGAGCGCACCGATGAAAAAGCCCAGGACCAAGCGCGCAATCGTACTCGCCGCGTGGACCGGAAGAATGCCGTTCGCGATCAGGCGGACGAAGGCGGAAAAAATAGTTTGGACCTGGGGGAAGAGCTTGGGCGGGAACGGCCCCAGCAGCGCGAAGGCCTGCCAGAGAATTCCGGCGACGATGAAAGGAAGGGCCGCCTCCGCGAAGGGGACAAGCGCGCGCCGCATGTCGGAGAATTCTAAAGCCCGGCCTTAGCCTTTTGCAGCAGCGTTTTGTTGAGCGCCTTGGGAATGTCCGGCATCGAATCGAGGCGCCCCTCGCCGGCGCCGGCCATGAGATCCTTCGCTTGATCGGCCAGATACTTTTCGGTCTCGGCCGTGATGTCGGGCTCCCAGCGCATCCGGCGCAGCGTTTTGTCGAGAACCGATACCGGCACGGTGCGTCCCAGCGACTCCTGCTCCTCGAGATAGATCTTCGCCGCCTTCTCGGGCTGCTCCTTCAGGAGCTTCACCGCTCTCAGCCAGCCTCTCAAATAGGCGACCACGGCGTCGGGATTCTCTTTGATGATCTTGTTCGTCACGGTCGCTAAGAAAGGAAGCGTATCGTACTTGCAAAAATCGCCGAGGCTCCGGACCAGCCCCTCGTGCTCGGCGACCGCGACGTATGGGTCGCCGACGCCGGTCGCGTCCACCGCCTTTGCGACCAGAGTCGGGATGCGGTCTTTCTGGTCGGGGACATTGGCGACCTCATAGTCGCCGGGCTTCAGTCCGAATGCCGGCGCGATGCGCGCGACGAAGACATATTCGGTGATCGTCCCTTTGGCGAGCGCGATCTTTTTGCCCTTGAGCTGGGCGATGGTTTTAATATCGGAATCCTTCCGCACCACCATGTGATTGGTGCCGCAGAAGAGCGAGTTGACCGCAACCACCGTGTAGGGCACGCCCTTTTCTAGGCCGATCAGAAAAGGCGTCGTCGCCGTCGCGTTGACGTCGATCGCGCCGGCGATCATCGCATCGCGCCCCTCCTTGCCGACGCCGAAGCGCCGCCAATCGACTTCGAGCTTCTCCTGCTTGAAAAATCCCTGGCGGATCGCGATGACATCGGGCGCTCCCTGGACCGCGCCGTGGACGCCGAGCCTGATCGTGAGCGGCTTCTGAGCAAAGGCGAGCGATGAAAGGCCCAACCCTAGAATCAGCGCGCCGGTCGCGGCGATTCTTTTTTTCATGGTGATCCTCCTCCGCCTTACGGGAGCGGGACGCTACAGATTTTTCTTCGCCGCCGCGAAGCGATTCTCGGCCTCTTCAGCGCCTTCGGCCTTGTTGTAATCCTGGTCCAGGTCGCCGTCGCCTGCCGGGCTCTTGACCGTGAAGAAAACCGCCGGTCCGTCGATCGCACGGCTCCTGTGGTTGGTAAAGCGCGGGATGTGGATCAGGTCGCCGGCGACGCAGATGCGCTCCTCGTCGCCGAGGACGAAGTGGAGCTTGCCTTCGAGGACGAGCGTGAACTGCTCCTCATTCGGATGCATGTGAAGCGGCGGCCCTTCTTCGTCCGGCTTGGTCACGATGCCGGCTTTCATGAATTCGCCGACGGC
>DATFWH010000095.1:0-5292 GCA_035259465.1 Binatia bacterium | reverse complement strand
CGCTGCGCCTCCGCCTGCGCCGCCATCGAGACGGTCTCGGCGAGCACTCGCTCCTTGTCGGCCTGCGCCTTGGCGACGGCGGCGGCGCGCATCGCCTCAGCGCGCTTGATCGCGGTGTCGCGCTCGGCCTCGGCGGCGGCGACGTCGGCGTCGCGCTTGATGCGCGCGATGTCGGGGCGGCCCATGTTGGTGATGTATTCGTTCTTGTCGCGCACTTCTTTAATGGTGAACGAGATGACTTCGAGCCCCATCTTGCTCATGTCGTCGGCGCACGTGGAGCGCATGCGCTCGCCCACCATCTCGGGCTGCTTGACGATCTCCTCCACGGTGAGCTGTCCGATGATGCCGCGGAGATGGCCTTCCATCACGAGGCGGATGAGTCCCTCGCGCTCCTGCGGCATCTTGGTCAGGAACTGCTCGGAGGCGGTGTGGATCGACTCGGGATCGGACTTCACCTTGATCTGCGCCACCGCCTCGACCGTGACGGCGACTCCCTGGCGCGTATAGAGGTCCTGCTGCGGCGCGACGTCGAACGACATGAGCTCGAGCGAGAGCAACCGGCTGTTCTCGATCATCGGGAAGATAACCGAGCCGCGCCCCTTGATGATGCGCGTGCCGCGAAAGCCGTAGACCACCAGCGCCTCGTGCGGCCCGGCCTTGCGGTAGAGGCGGGCGAACATCGCGAAGAGAAAAATGATCGTCAGCGCCATCAGGCCCGCGACGATGATAATGGCTTCCATGCTCATGGGACTCCTCCTTGTTTGCGATCAGCCGTTGGACCTTATTTATTCGAGGGCACGGCACGCCGTGCCCCTACGCCAATTCTATGCATCTCACGCATCACGCCTCGCGCCTCACTTCTCACCGCTCAATTCCTCCCACGGACGCACATACGCGATGCCGCGCTCGTAGCGCGTGACGACGACTTCCGTGCCTTTCGCGATCTCCGCGCCGTCTTCGCTGCGCGCGGGCGAGGCGCGGCGGAAGCCGTTCTGCGAGAAAATAATCTCGCCGACGCCGTCTGGGCGGATCGCGCTCGCCGCCGTGCCGAGCACGCCGATCATGCTGAAATCGGCCGGGTCGAGGTTCTCGTCGGCGCGGATCAGCACCTTGGCGAGGAAGTAGAAGACGATCGTCGCGCCGGCGAGGCCGGAGGCAACCGCCGCGCCGAACGCGAGGAGCCCCCAGAACATCGAGAAGCGCGTGAGCAGATAGCCGGTGCCGCCGAACCAAGCGAGGAAGGCGGCGACGGTGCCGATGTTGATGTGCGCGACCTCGCTCGGGTGGCCCGGGCCGTGCGCGCCGGCATGCGAGATATGTCCGCCGTGGTGCGCCCCGCCGATGTGGAAGTGGAAATGCGGGACGTCGACGTGGAGCGTGCCGAAGAGCGCGAGAAAGCTCAAGATGAATCCTAGCGCGAAGCAGATGAGATAAAAATCAGACCAGGTCATGGCGGCTCCTTTCCGCGGGCTTGAGCACCTGGAGCAGGCGCTCGGCGAGCCCGTTATTCTCGAGAATCGCGCCGAGGAGAACCAGGCAGCGGCGCGAGTCGGCGTGGCGCGCGATGCGCACGAGCGCGTCGTGCAGCTCGGGCTCGCGGCGGAAGCGCTCGGCGCCGTTGATGAGCCACAGGTCGAGCTTGTCCTCCAGCGCGCTCACGTCCGAGAGCAATTCGGTCGAGTAGCCCTCCGGGTCGTCGACCAGATAGCCCGGGTGGACGTTAAAGAAGCGCGCGAGCAGCATGCGCGTGGCGTTGGTCATGTGCGGGCGCGCGCCGCTCTCGATCTGCGAAAGATAAGACTGGCTGATCGTCTTCCCCTGCGATGTCTTGATAGCGCGCACGACCTCCTGCTGCGTCATCGCGCGGCCGAGGCCGCGCAGGGCGCCTTCGACTTCGCGGAGATATTTTATTTTGTCGCCGAGAGTCATATTGCGATTTGCGATATAGCTATCACAAATCGCTATTACGTGTCAATGGCTCATCGGTTAAGTTTCTATGACAGCGGTAATGTTGAGGTAAGAACCTGAAAAGACAGGGTTTTATAGATAGCCGCGCTCTCGATAAAAGCGCGCGGCGCCGGGATGGAGCGGGATGCCCCGCGGCGCTTCGGCGTCGTCGGCGCAGAGCTGCGCCAAGCGCAGCGGCTTGAAGTTGTCGGTCGGGAGCGCGCTGCGCTTGGCGGCGATCGCTTCGCAAATGGCGTAGGCGACGTCGTGCGGCATGTCCCTGTGCACGACCATCGGCCAGCCGCTGAAGTCGACCGTTTGAACGTCGGCTTTCATGCCGCGGAATTCCGATTTCGGCAGAAACGACGGGCGGTAGCCCATGCGCGCGAGGCGTTTGAGCACCGCTCCTTCGATGGGTACATAGCGAAAGCCGTGGTCGAGCGCGGTCTGGCCCCAGCTCTTGATGCCTTCGTCGAAGACGGCGTCCACCGCGCCGCCGACGATCGCCGCGCGCCGCCTGGGGTCGCTCGGCCGCTCGACCGAATGAATTTTTCCGCCCCAGCGCCTGAGATCGGCGACGGTGAAGCCCGCGGCCTGCATGACCGCGGCGACCGTGAACATCGTCGGACTCTCCGCGTCGGGGCGCGCGCCGGTCTCACGCGTCGCGAGCCTGAGTGGAATTCTTTTCTCTTTGATCTCGGTGAGAGAAGAGATGCCGAGCGACTCATGCACCGCGAAGCCGACGACGTCGTAGGACGGAAAGACGCCGATCGCGCGCAGCGGCAGCGGCCGCTTGAACGGCCCGGCGCCGCGGTAGGCGAGCGTCGCGGCGACCGACGGGTTCACCCAAGCGAGCGAGATTTTTTTCTCTCCGACCCAGCGGAGCTCGCGAAAGCTGTCGGCGGCGAACGAGAGAGAGACGCCTTTGGCGCCCTGCGCCGGCGACGCCCGGAGCGCGAGGTCGAGCGCGTAGCCGACGCGCGACTCCGTCTGGAGCGCGCTCTCCGCCGCGCGCCGCGTCTCGAACGAGAGCGATGTGTCGAACATCGCGGCGGCGATCTCCAGCAGTCCTTTGGCGCGCTGGATCTTCGCGTTGTAGCGTCGCTGCGCCATCCGGAGACGCGGCCTACTTCCGCCCCAATTCCTTCAGCGCGCGGTCGATGAAGCGCCGGTCGAAGAATTTGTCGTAGGGCAGCGGGTCGGTCATGTTGCCGACCTTGACGAGGAAGTCGCTGGTGAACTTGTAGTTCGCCTCCGTCATGTCGCCGTTCGCGCCCCACAGGCGCGGGTCGGCCTGGTCGTAGGCCTTGGCGAGAACCTCGGGCGTCTCGTCGGGGATGATCTTCGCGGCGATCGCGACCGTGCCCGCCTTGTTCGCGGCGATCCAGCGGTTGGCCTCGATCATGCCGCGCGCGAGCTTGTACATCGCGTCGGGCTCCTTCTGGATGAAGTCCTCGCGCGCCATCGCGAAGGTGAACGGAATCTCCGGCACGATCTTCGCCGCGGTGGCGAGATCGACGAGCTCTGGAAATTGCCCAAGCTTCGCCGCTTCGATCGTGCTGATGACCGTCGCGTCGGCCTTGCCCGAGATCACCGCGCGGAAGCGGTCGGCGTTCGAGCCCGCGACGACGTATTTCACGTTCTCGGGATCGAGGCCGTTGCGCTCCATGATCATGCGGGGAATATGATACGAGATCGCGCCGATGCCGGAGACCGCGAACGTTTTTCCCGCGAGCGCCTTGATCGACGGCGCGGCGTCCTTGCGCGCGATCAGATGATACGGCGTCACCGGCTGCGGCACCATCCATAGGCGCAGCTTCGCGCCTTTCGACGCGCTCACCATCGCCGAGGTGGCACCGATGTTCGAGCACACTTGGATGTCGCCCGAGAGCATCGCGGTGGTGAGCACGTTGTCGCCGCGAAACTCCGCCATCTCGACGTCGAGCCCGAGCTTTTTGAAGATGCCGGCTTCGACCGCGACGTACGGCGTGATCGAGTCGAGAATCGGCGGGCTCGAGCCGTTGGCGAGCTTGATCTTTAAATGCTCCGCCGGCGCGGCCGCGCGCGGCGCGAGGAGAAGCCCGAGAAATATGGCGGCGAAAGAGAAACGGAAGTAGGAGTTGCTCCTCATTTCAGCCTCCTTGAAGGGAGTTGAATATCAGCGTTGCGCTCGAACCATCCCATCGGCCATGACCGGTGTCAATCGGAATTTATTATTTCAGATAGCCCCGCTCGCGATAGAATCGCTCCGCGCCGGGATGCAGCGGCACGCCCTGCGGCGCCTCGTCGTCGCCGGCGCAGAGCTGCGCGACGTCGAGCGGCTTGTAGTTGTCGGTCGGCATCAAATCCTTCCGCGCCTCGATCGCCTCGCACAAGGCGTATGCGACTTCCTCCGGCATGTCTTTATGCACGACCATTGGCCAGCCGCTGAAATCGACCGTCGGCACGTCGGCCTCGAGCGCCGGAAAGCGCGACGTGGGGACGACCGACCGGCAGTAGCCGATCGCGGTCAGCCGGTCGAGCATTGGCCCCTCGATCGGCAGGAAGCGGAAGCCGTGGTCGACGGCGGTCTTGCCCCAGCTCTTGATGCCTTCGTCGAACACCGCGTCGATCGCCCCGTTCTCGATCGCGGCGCGCCGGTCGGGATGGCTCGGCCGCGTGACGGATTGGATCTTGCCGCCCCATTTTTTAATGTCGGCGAGCGTGAAGCCCGCCGCCTTCATGACCGAGGTCACGGTGAACATGGTCGGATGGTGCGTGAGCGCGCGCTTCGCCGTCTGGCCGGTCGAGAGCCGCAGCGGAATTTTTTTCTGCTTGATCTCCGCCAGCGAAGATATGCCGAGCGACGGGCGCACGGCAAATGCGACGACATCGTAGGAAGGAAAGACGGCGATCGCGCGGATCGGCGCCGGCCGCTTGAAAGGCCCCCTGCCCTTGAAGGCGATCATCGCCGCCGCCTGCGGGTTGATCCAGGCGAGCGAGATTTTTTTATCCACGACCGCCTGGATCTCGCGGAAACCGTCGGCGGCGAAGGATAGCGAGACGCCGTTCTCGCTTTGCGCGCGCGTGGTCGTGAGCGCGAGCGTGAGAGAGTAGCCGACCCGCGAATCGGTCTGCAGCGCCTGCTCGGCCGCGCGCGTCGTCTTGTACGACAGCGAGGTGTCGTAGACGGCGGCGGCGAGCTCGAGCAGCCCCTTGGCGCGCTGGATCTCCGCGCTGTAGCGCGTCTTCATCTCCGCCATGTTGTCTCCTCAAAGTTAGGCGTGAGGCTTGAGGCGTGAGGCGTGAGTAAGAAAAAGATTTTCTTATGCCGCTTTTGTGTCTTCCTCGCGCCTGTTGCCTCGC
>DATFWH010000094.1:0-9665 GCA_035259465.1 Binatia bacterium | reverse complement strand
CTATTGTCCTCCGTTCTTGCTCACGCCTACCGCCTCACGCCCCATGGCTTCTCAATGCGCCAGCGGGTCCGGCCTCAGCTGGAAGTGCACGGCCATCGGCTTGGAGCCTTTGCCGTTTTCCATCAGCCACGGAGCGCGGTCGCCCGTCGAGCTCCATAAGCCGCGGCCTTTCCAGCCTGCCTTCGGGTCGTCGATGCGCCCGTCGAAGCCCTTGGCGTAGAAGCCCATCGGGTACGGGACGCGCAGCACGATCATCTTGCCGTCTTTCATCGCAATGAGACCCTGATTTAGGTTGCCGGTCGACATCGGCACGTCGTCGCCGAGGCCGAAGGTGTTGTGCTGGTCGACCCAGGTGTAGTAGCTCGCCTCGGCGCTGTTGTCGCCGACGCCTTCGAAACCCGGGCCGGGATATTTATAAAAGGACCAGCCTTCGGGACAGTGGTCGCCGGTCGCCTTCGGGCCGTTCAACGGACCTTTGCATTTGCGCCGGTCGAAGCTCGCCAGGTGTCCGCTCGCGAGCGACGCCCAGACCACGCCCTGCTTGTCGATATCCGCGCCGCGAATCCCGAATCCGGGCAGCGGGATGTTGTAAATCTCGGCGAGCGCGGTCTCCGAGGGATTCGGCCCCGGTACGATGCGTACGACGGCGCCCGGAAAGGTTCGCACCGATCCCCAGACCGAGCCGTCCGCAGGGCTCGGCATGACGGCGTAAAAACCCGCGACGATGCGCTTGTCCTTGGTGGGATCGACCGGCTGGTTCGGCTCGACGTAAGCGTCGCGCTTGCCGTTGCCGTTGGTGTCGAGAATCATCGGCGTCCAACCCTGCGACTTCGCCGCGTCGCCGGTCTCGTCGAATTTCTTCATGTCGAGCCAGCCGACGACCTGCCCGCCGCCGCTGGTCCAGAGAACGTCATTGGCGTCGAACTGCAGGTGATGCGTGCCGAAGCAGGTGTCGAGGAAGGTATATTTCATCGTCTTCGGATCGAGAATCGAAAGATGGCGGCCGCTGCGCTCGATTGGGAAGGCTTTCGCCGACGGATGGTCCGAGCCTTTCTTACAGAACGCCGGATTATTCGCACCGCGCACCGCGGCCGCGAACCACACGCGGCCTTGGCGGTCGAACATGCCGTTATGGTTGTTCGCCTTGCTCGTCCAGACCCTCTCGGTGCCCCAATAGGGCGACGGCTGCAGGGGGCCTTCTTCCATCGCCATCGGCGTATCGGGGTCGCGCACCGGCGTTTGAAAGTTTTTGATGGATTTCGTCTTCGGGTCGAGGATCGGAATGATGTCGACGCTGAGCTCGGTCGACCCGTAAACCGGGCCGTACGCGTTGACCGTCGGAAAGCGGCGATCGGAGGCGATCAGATCATGCAGATAGTGCTTTTCGTCGAGCCAGTCCCAGGTGGTGACGACGATATTGCGCTCGACGCCCTGCGGGCGAGGCGGTTTCGCGTGCGGCAGCTCGCCTTTTGCGATGCGGTCGGTCCAGTCGGCGAGATACGGGATCGGCGCGGCTCCGAGCTCCTTGGTGGCCGTCGTCAGCATCGGAACGCCGCCCTGTCCTGACTGGATGCGCCGGAACCACGCTTCCTCGGAGTTCGCGAACTTGCCGAGAGGGAAGGGCACGTTTTTCGGAAAGGTGCGCATCGCCTCGGTGCCCTGCGAATGGCAGTTCGCACAGCCGTTCGACTTCATCAAGTTGAGATACTCGTTCTGCGTCAACTTCTCCGGCAATTTTCCCTTCTCGGGAATCTTCATCATCGAGTACCAGTAAATCGAGGGATAATAATGCGCGGCGGCCGCCTCGTTGGGTGCTTTCACGGCGGTGAGATTGACGATCTTTCCCGGCGCCGACTTGACCTTCTGCGAGTCGACGAGACCGTAGCCGCGCACCCACACATCGTAATTCGCTTTGGGCAGATCGGGCACGACGTAGCGTCCCTGATCGTCCGTCACGACAATGCGGGCGAAGCGCGTGGGAAGCTCACGCGTCTCGGCGATGACCCAGACGCCGGCCTCGGGGCCGTTCGGCCCGGTAACGACGCCGCCGATGTCGTCGCCGTCGATTTGCACCGATGCGGCGCGCTGCGGAGCGCCTTTGTCTCCTGTCTCGGTCGCGCACGCGGCGATGATAGCGGCGATGATAGCGGCCGCCGGCCAAAACCAGGTAAGTTTTCGCTTCATAACCCGCTCCTTTCGGCGCCTAGAAGCTATCCGACCATTACCGGCCATGTCAATGTGACCTAAGCGCGCGGATCCGGCAACCTAAGTTGACACACTGAAATGCATTTACTAGCATCCTGCAGAAGCAGAGAAAGGAAACGTTTCCATGCTCAGCCGGGAAGAGAACGAGTTGCTGTCGCGAATCGGCCCGGGCACGCCCGCCGGACGCCTTCTCCGCCGGTATTGGCACGTCGTCGGCGTCGCCGCCGAGCTCGGGAAAGATAGGCCGAAAAAGCGCGTGAAGATTTTAGGCGAAGATCTCGTGCTCTATCGCGACGGCCGCGGCGGCTATGGCCTCGTCGCCGAGCACTGCTCGCATCGCGGCGCGTCGCTTTTCTACGGCTTCGTCGAAGACGATGGCATCCGCTGCGCGTATCACGGGTGGAAATACGACGCGTGCGGAAATTGCCTCGACCAGCCGTTCGAGAGCCCCGAGGTCGGTTATAAACAGGAGATCAAGCACCGCGCTTATCCCGTGGAGAAAGCGGCTGGACTCCTGTTCGCGTACCTGGGCCCGCCGGAGAAAAAGCCGGTGCTGCCGCGCTGGGATATTCTCGCGCGCGACGACGGCGTCAAGAAGATCGAGGTCCCCCAGATGCTCGACTGCAACTGGCTGCAGGCGATGGAGAACTCCGTCGACCCGGTCCACACCTATTATCTTCATTCGCACACGCTCAAGCTGAAGGGCGATCCGGACCACGTCCCTTTCCATTATCAGCGGCTGAACAAGATCGAGTTCGAGCTGGTCGTTCATCCCGGCTGGGCGGGGATCCAGAAGCAGCGCTTTTTCGCCGGGGAAGAAGCAAAGGTCGAAGCGCCGCATCCGCTGATCTTTCCCAACATCCTGTTCGTTCCGGTGCGCGCCGGCTACGCGATGCATTTTCGCACGCCGATCGACGACGCGCACACGCAGATTTATCAATTCAGGTTCCGCCCAAACGAGGACGGAAAGCCCGCGGCGCAGGACGGCGATCCGCCGATGAGCGTCGTGCCCACGAAGGACGAACGCGGCGAGTTCCACATGAACGATTTCACCAGCCAGGATCACATGGCGTGGGAGACGCAGGGGCCGCTCGCCGACCGACCCGCGGAGCACTTGGGCGAATCGGATCGCGGCATACTCATGTTCCGCAAGCTGCTCCACGATCAGATCCGCGCCGTCGAGAGCGGGGCTGATCCGATCGGCCTCAACATGGACCCGAAAAAAGACGACGTGATCAAACTCATCCCCGAAGGGTACACCGCCTTTCAGGCGGCCATGGAAATGTGAACGAAAGGAAGACGAATGGCGAGAGGCATCATACGTAATCTGACGATTCTTGCGGCGCTGCTTGCCTTGAGCGCAGTCGCCTCGGCGCAGGACGCGAAGCTCATCGACGCCGCGAAGGCCGAAGGCGGCAAAGTCGTCGTCTACGGCTCGCTCGAAAACGAGACGATGGATCTGATTTCCGCCGCGTTCAAGAAGAAGACCGGCCTCGACGTCGAATTTTTCCGCGCGGCGAGCACCAAGGTCATGGACCGCGCGCAGGGCGAGTTCCGCACCGGCAAGCCGCTTTTCGATACCGTGCTGATGAACGAAGCGCCGATGCAGTTTCTCCAGAAGGGCGGCCTCTTTGCGAAATACGATTCGCCGTCGGCCAAGGCGTTTCTCGCCGACACGATCGATCCGAACCTCGGCCCGCGCTATCGCAACGTGCTCATCGGCATCGTCTACAATACAGCGATCATCAAACCGGCCGACGCTCCGAAGTCGCTGGAAGATCTGCTCAAACCTCAGTACCGCGGCAAAGTAGTGATTCCCGACGCGAGCCAGCACACCACGACGGCGCAATGGCTGGTTAGCCTGCAGAAAATCATGGGCAAGGAGAAGTCGGAAAAATTCATTCGCGATTTAGCCGCGACCAAGCCGCTGCTCGTGGAATCGCTGACGCCCGCGGGCGAGCGCATCACGACCGGCGAAACCCCGATCGGCATCAGTTTTATCAAGAACGTGGTCTTTTATGCCGGGAGAGGCGTGAAGCTGGATTACGTGAGGCTTCCGAGCTTCATGGGCGACGGCCAGTACATCGCGCTCGGCGCCAAGGCGCCGCATCCGAACGCCGGCAAGGCTTTTATCGATTTCTTCCTGGGCGAGGAGTCGCTGCGCATCATGGCCAACATCGGCGAGTTCGTGAACCGAAAGGGCATCTATCCGCCGCTGGCGGATGCCGATAAGATCAAAGTCGTCGAGATGGTGCCGATGGACGAAAAGGCATTCGCGGAAAAGATGCAGGAGTATAAAAAAATATTTTTGCAGTAGGGAATTCTTATGGCGATACGGCTTATTGTGACGATCGCGGCTGTTCCCGGAAAAGGCTCCGAGCTGGCGCAGGCCTACAAGGCGCGCTGCGCGGAAGTAATGCAGGAGGCGGGGTGTGAGCAGTTCGAGCTCTTTCAGAGCGTCGTCAATCCCGACAAGCTCGCCATCCTCGAGCGCTGGAAAGATGCGGGATCGCTCGAGGCGCACGCGCGGCTCCAGAATGATCGGCCGCCCGTGCGCCCCGAGCTTCGCGCCGGCGGAACCGAGCGCGAAGATTATCTCTACAATCGGACGCGGTGACCGGCTGCCCGAGCCCGGGCCACGCGTCCGATTCCCGAATTAGTACCGGGAAAGAGTCGACGACAGTCGCCCCGCGCCGGCAGGCGGGCGCACCTTGCCCATTAGAATTTCCGTCGCCGTCACTCTCGGGTTGTTGTAGTAATCGTGGTTGAGCTCGTCGCGCGTGCTGATGACTGTGCCCTCAAGCGAGACGCCGGCGAACAGTCCCTGCGTTCGGCTGTAGCTGTACATCGCCGCTTGCAGGGCGACGCTCCCTTCGGCGCTCCGCCCGATCGGGCCCGCCGCGACGCTCAAGTTGCCGCCGAGGGTGACGTTGCCGCCTTTGGCGAAGGCATCGACCGCCGCCGGAGTGTTGAGAACAATCACGAACTCGGTGATCTCGACGCCCGCCTGGAAGCCGACTCCCAGGCCGCCCGTGCCGATCGCCGAAGGCCCGCTCCAGCCGCCGCCGGGCAGGCGCTCGATGACCACGCCGCTGCCCGCGCGGCCGCTCCCGATGAATCCTGCTTTGGTGACCGTCAGGATCGCCAGGCCGCGCGCCGATTTAATGATCGACGGCGGGATGCCTTTCTCAGGAATCTCCTGAAAACGTTCGATGATCGCGGCCGCCTGATCGACGTCCCTCTGCATCGTCTCGCGCGGGGAGGACGAGGAACATGCAACTAGGAGCGCCGCAACCGCCACACAAAAAATAGTCCTCATACCGACACCCTCCTGTTAGGTTGAAACCGGTTTCCCGCCCTTGGGCAGGTCGATTAAACCTAGCAGATGACAAGGGGCAGGAGAATAGGGTAAAACCTGAAAAGAAGTCGTCCTTTTCCTGGTGCGGATGACATGATAAATCGGCTGGAGATCGGTCAGCACCGCGCAATGTACCCGGAAAGCGAAGAAGAGGCTCTCGCCGCCCTGAGGGGCGACGATCCGGCCCTAGCTATGACCGCCGAAGCGTTCCTCTGGAGCGTCTGGTGCCGCGCGCGAGACGCGGAGGCCGGGCGAATTTTTCGCGATGGCGTCGAAGCGATGCAGCGGCGAAAGCTCGCGGAGGCGGAGGCGCTCTTCAGCAGTGTAATCGAGCGAAATCCGGACTTCGCCGAAGGCTGGAACAAGCGCGCTACCGTCCGCTTTTTGCGGAACGACTTCGATGGCGCTATCGCCGATTGCCGCCAGACGCTGGCCCGCAATCGAAATCATTTCGGCGCCGCTTCGGGCCAGGGGCTATGCCACATGTCGCTGGGCGAGTTCCGCGAGGCGGCGGTCTGCTTTCGCCGCGCGCTGGAGATTCACCCGCATCTGGCCGGCGCGCGCCATAACCTCGCTCTGGCGGAGGCGGAGGGTGGAGGCAGCGGCTACTTGAACTGAAGTCGGAGCGAGGATGAATATGCTCATGTCGCCGCTTGACCTGCTGATGGTCGTCGCGCTCGCAGCCTCCGCGGCTCCACCGACATCGGCGCAATCTCCCTGTCCGGCTATCCTCAGCCGCGAATTCGCCGATCTGCGCGACGAGGCGGTCTCGCTGTGCGGTTTTAGCGGTAAAGTGCTGCTGATCGTCAACACCGCGAGCGAATGCGGCTACACGCCGCAGTACGAGGGCCTAGAAAAGCTTTATCGCCGTTACCGCGACCGCGGTTTCGCGGTGCTGGGATTTCCGGCGAACGATTTCGGGGCGCAGGAGCCGGGATCGAACAAGGAGATCGCCGAATTCTGCCGCGTGAACTACGGGATTACGTTTCCTCTGTTCGCCAAAACTTCCGTTGTCGGCGTGAGTGCGAACCCGCTCTTTCGCGATCTAGCCGCCAAGACCGGGAAGCCGCCGCGCTGGAATTTTCACAAATATCTGCTGGACCGCGCCGGACAGCCGGTGGCGGCTTTCGAAAGCGCGGTCGAACCGGAAGACAGCGGCCTCACCGCACAGATCGAAAAGCTGCTCGGGGCGAAATAAGGCTCAAATCGGATTCACTCGGCCGGTTCGCGCTTGAGGAAATCCGCCACAATCCGGTTGAAACGGTCCGCCTGATCCCACTGCGCCCAGTGAGCGCAGTTGTCGAACAGGTGGAACTCTGCGCCGGGGATCAACTGAAAGAGCAAGACGCCTCGCTCGATACTGACGCCGCGATCGTTGTTTCCCCAGATGATGAGCGCGCTTTTTAATCGCCTCAGGGCGTCGCGGATCGGCTTTGGCCGCGGCGCTGTTTCCCTCATTTTTTGCGCTTCGAAGTTTTTTCCGGTGCTCATCTCGTAACGCTCGCGCACGGTCTTGTCCGTCACCAACTCTCGATTGAACAACGTGCCGAGCGTCAGCTTGCGCATGTTCTCGATCGACGGCGTGTATTCTCGGAGCTCGGCGTTGTGCCGCTGCGCAAGCGCCTGGGATTCCGCCGACCCGGCGGGGGCCAGCGAACCGCTCGGCGTGGTAACAAACGCCATGGCGCCGCCTTCTTCGAGCGCCAGCCGGGCGGCGATGTAGCTGCCTTGTGAATTGCCGATCACGTGGAAGCGGTCCAACCCGACCGCCCGCGCGAACGCCTTGGCATGGCCGACGCGGTACTCCATCGAGAAGTCGGTGGGGTTATCCGTGCGGCCGAACCCCGGTTGATCGTACGCGTAGACGGTGAATCCCGCAGCGGCGAGCGCGTCGATATTGAACTTCCAGTTGATCAGCGCACAGGCGCCGGGCGAACCGCCGTGCACGAGGAGCACGGCGGGACCGCGGCCGGCTTTGACATAGAAGGTCTTAATGCCGTCGACGGTGATATGCGCTTCTTCCGCCAAGGTATCGTTCCTGTCCAATCGCGTTTTGCCCAACGTAAATATCCGACCGCGCAGCGCGAGGCAACATATTCACAGAATTCATTTCATCGTGCGCAGAACTATCGCCGCGATCGACTCCGCGTCCTGCAAACTCACTTCCGGCTCACACGGTAGCTCCACGAGGTCGGCCCACACATCTTCGGTGTGGGGCAGCGAACACCGGGCCCAGCCCTCGTATGCGGACAGCAAATGGATCGGCACGTAGCTGCCCTGAACTTCGTAGCCGTCGGAGCGCAAGGCATCGGTGACGCGCGCGGCGGTGTCTTCGCGCGATCGCCGCGGCAAAACGCGGACGACCTGCGTCAAGCACGCCGAGCCCGGGCGGTGAGGTAAGAGCGTTAGCCGATCCTCGCCGCCGAGCGACTCGCGATAAATTCGGACGCGCTCGCGGCGAGCGGCGATGTTCTCATCGAGCGCGCGAATAAGCGTCAGGGCGACGGCCGCGGAAAGATGCGCCATTCCTTCACAGAGATACGAAGCCGGCAGCGCGTCGGGCTCCGCCTTTGCCCAGAGCAACGTATCCAGCGGAAAAGTCCAGCGGCGGCAGCGGCGGCGAATTAAATTCGAGATAAACCTGAGCATCGACGACGCAGTCCGCGGCGGGGGCAGGCCCATCCCGGCAAAGAGCCCTTCGCGCCGCGACACGGCTACGCCGCCGCCGATGCCGGAGCAGACCTTCTCGGCTCCGAAGCTGATGATGCCGACGTCGCCGAAGCTGCCGGCCGGCCGCCCGTTGATGGTCGCGCCCAACGCCTGGGCCGCGTCATCTATGACCGCGATGTTTCTCGACCGCGAGATCTTCTCGATCGCTTCGATGTCCGCGGGATTGCCGAAAAGATGCGGCACGATGACTGCCTTGGTCTTTTGCGTCCATGCATCCTCGACATTCGCTGCGGTGACGTTGAGTTCTGCTCCGACGTCGGCGAACACGGGAACAGCGCCGAGATTCAGGATCGGCGGCACTACCGCCGTGCAGCAAAAGCTGGGAATGACGACTTCATCCCCATGACCGACGCCGCATGCAGCTAGCGCGACTTCTAACGCAAGGCTGCCCGAGCCGCAGAGCAGCGCGTCGGCGGCCTCGATGCGAGACAGAATGAGAGATTTAAGCCGGCCGAGCTCCGGCCCGGAAACAATTTGTCTATTGCACATGGCGCTAAGCGCCGCGCGATAGGTTTGACGGTTCCAGTAGGGAACCGCGAGCGGCACGCGGAATGGATAGCGCTTCAAGGCGATTCGCGGTCAGCGGGCCGACTCAGCGGTACAGCAGTACGCCCTCACGCTCGCCGAGAAGCCATTCCTCCTCGTCTTTGGCGGCGAGCGCGTCGAGGTCGCCGGGCGTGGCTTCAGGGTCATCGACCCATTTGCGCAGGAGATCGCTCCCGTTGATCACGTCGATCGCGAGGCGATCCGCCTCGTACTCGTAGGGAAAATCGCGCCACAGTTCGTAATCCGGTTTCAACAAGCGCAGCGATTTCAGCGCGAGCGCAACGAGACGCCACGGCCGGAAAGCATCGTGACGATAGGCTTGATCGTCGACGTGAATTTGGATTCCGCCGCAGAGCTTTCCGGCGTGCTTGTGGAAGGTCGGCTCGAACCAGCACGACCGCAGACGACAGCCGCGCGTCCATTCGGCCGCGAGCGATTCCATCTTGCCGAGCAACGAGCCCGCATCGATGTCGGGCGCGCCGAAAAGCTCCAAAGGTCTCGTCGTGCCGCGGCCTTCGGATAACGTCGTGCCTTCGAGCATCACGGTTCCCGGGTAGCAGCGCGCCATGGAAAGATTCGAGGCGTTCGGACTGGGATTGATCCACGTCCGCTCGCTTACAGGCCAGCCGTAGCCCGGCGCACTGTCCGGCTTCCAGCCTTCCATCGCGATCACGTCGTAATCGATTTCCAGTCTTAGAACGCTCACGAACCAGGTGCCGAGCTCGCCGAGCGTTAGGCCGTGCCGCATCGGCAGCGGCCCCGCGCCGACGAAGCTCTCCCATCCTTCGCGCAGCGCCAAGCCTTCGGCGGGACGGCCGGCGGGGGT
>DATFWH010000093.1:0-3950 GCA_035259465.1 Binatia bacterium | reverse complement strand
CGCCGCGGATTTTTCCAACGCGAATCCCAACCGGTGGCTCCACTGGATGAGAAACGGCGTCGCCATGAGGCTCAAAATGGACGCCGTGAGAAATGTCTGGTGCCCGTTTTCCGTGAGCAGGCCGTGCTGACGCCCCGCCTGCTCCAAGACGAAAGAGAATTCTCCCATCTGCGCGAGGCTCAGGCCGACAACGAGGCCAAGCCTCAGCGATCCGTACAGCGCCCAAAAAATCAGGACGACGATGCCGGCCTTGACGCCGATAAGCAGCGCGAGCGTCCCGAGCTGCTTTCCGAGGTCGGCGCGCACAAACGCGACATCGAGCAGCATGCCTATCGAGATAAAGAAAACGCCGCTGAAGCAGTCGCGCAGCGGCAAAAGGTCCGCGACCATCTGATGGCTATATTCCGATTCCGACAGCAGCAGTCCGGCGATGAAGGCGCCGAGCGCGAGCGAAATGCCGAATTCCGACGCCAGCCAAGCGGTCGCGAAAGACACGAAGACAATGAATAAGGTGAATATCTCCCGGCTTCTGAGCAGCGCCACCTGATGCAGCAGCCGCGGGATCGCGTAGCGCGCCGCGATGACAATCACACCGACGGCGAATAGCGCCTTGGCGAGCGTCCCGAGCAGGACCGCGGCGGAAATCGACGCCGACGAAGCCAAAGCCGGGATCAACAGCGCCATCGGCACGAGCGCCAAATCCTGCATGACGAGCATGCCGGTCGCGATGCGGCCGTGCAGTGAATCCGTCTCGCGCCGCTCGGCGAGAATTCTGAGGATCACGGCGGTGCTGCTGTTGACGACGAGAAATCCGTAAAAGACAGCAACCGGCAGCGGGAGCGCGAACGCGGAGCCGATCACGGCGACGGCCGCGATAGTGAGGAAGACCTGAAGCAGCCCGGCCCACGCGGCGTAGCCCCGCACGGCGGCGAGCTCGGCGAGCGACATTTCTAGGCCTATCGTGAAAAGAAGAATGATGACGCCGATGTTCGCGATCGTCGCCACCGCCGGGACTTCGCTCACGAGCTCGAGTCCGTGCGGTCCGATGACGACGCCGGCGAGAAGAAAACCGACGATCGAGGGCAGGCCGACGCGCTGGAAGAAAAAGAGGATCGAAAGCGTGACCCCAAGGACGATCAGCAGCTCTCTTAGGAATGCGGCCTCGGGCATGAGACAAAGCTCTCGGCGGTCAGCGGCCGGCAATCGGCGCAGCGAAACGAGCGGCTAAGATCGACGCGTCCTTTGGTTTGATGGATGCAAGCTGACCGCCGAACGCTACTTCGCTTTGTGCTCGGCCGTGATGACCGTGTGAATGCCGCCGCGCACGTTGAAGTCGCCGACGACGGTCATCGACTTCGGCCGGCAGGCGGCGACGAGATCGTCGAGAATGCGGTTGATCACGTCTTCGTGAAACGCGCCTTCGTCGCGGAACGACCAAAGATAGAGTTTGAGCGACTTGAGCTCGATGCAAAGTTGGTCGGGCGCGTAGCGAATGCGGATCGTCGCGAAGTCAGGCTGGCCCGTGCGCGGGCAGACGCACGTGAACTCGGGGCAGTCCATGCTAATCTCATAGTCGCGCCCCGGCCGCGGATTGGGAAAAGTCTCCAGCTCTTTGGATGGCCGCGTCGGCATGCCAGCATCTTACCGCACGCGCGCGGGATTTTCCATTTGCCGCCCGTTTTCGTTGACAACGATTTTCGCCGATGATAGACCCAGCAAGAGTCTCACCCAGCGAATTTCCGGAGGAAAAATAGATGAGCAACCTGAAGGAGCCGCGGCAGGGCGAGAAGATGAACGCGGCCGAGGCGAAGGCCTACGTCGACTATCTTTACGCAAAAATGTACGAGCACTGGAAGGTCAAGATCCAGGCGGGAGAGTTCATGACCCAGCTCCGCGCCGGCAAGCTGCCCATGCCGGTGATGCGCCGGTTCTTCAAGAACTGGGGACGCTTCTCGCTCGAAGTGAACGGTCTCAATGCGGTGTCGTACTACATTCATCTGCCCTTTTTTGTCAAGAACTTCGATTTGCTCGGCCCGCTGTGCGCGAAGATCGCCGACGAGCTCATCTCTCCGCAGCCGCCCGGCCACGTCCTCGTGCTGCTCAAGACGGCCGAGGCGATGAAGCTATCGCGCCAGGAAGTGCTCGAAGATCCGTATCTGCCCGAGGCGCGCGCAATCAACGACTTCACGCACAAGATTTTCATGGACGGGTCCATCGCCGAGCTCTGGGGCCTGCACGTTTTCGAGGAGTCGCTGTCGCACTGGTCGGGCGAGTGGTTCAAGGCGCTGACCACGCACTACGGCTTCAGCAAGTCGCAGGCGGTCTATTTCTCGACGCACGAGGAAGCCGATATGGAGTCGCACCAGCTCGGCAACACCGGCGTCGAGGCGATGGGACACGGGATGTTCAATCGCACGATCCTCGAGCGCGTGCTGCAGGACGGCAAGATCGATTTTCGCGCGGGCTACTCGATGGAGTATTGCGCGCTCGCCATGGTCGACCTCCACGCGCAGATGAAGCGCGCGGCGATGGAAAATCCCTATCCGTGAGAAAAGGCATGAGTCGGGAGGCGAGAGGCACGAGAAAGAAACTTCTCCCCTTTTTATTTTTTTTCGCCTTCCTCGCGCCTCACGCCTCGCGCCTCTCGCCTGCTTCGGGCCAGGAATTCTACCGCTGGACGGACGACTCCGGCGCCGTCCACTTCACGGACAATCTCTACTCGATTCCGGAAAAATACCGCGACCAGGTGCAGAAGCGTCTGCAGCCGGCGAGCCGACCGCCGCCGGACGCGCCGAAGGCGGCGAGCCAAAGCCGCTCCGCGACGGGCGGCGCCATCGTCGTCCCGTTCAAGCGCCAGGGCAATCTGATCATCGTCGAGGGCGCAGTGAACGGCGCGCCCACCCGCTTCATTCTGGACACGGGCGCGGAGATCACGATTCTTCCCTCATCCTTTGCGAGTCGCTTCGGCGTCGGGACGAAAAGCGGAATTTTCGTCACGCTGAGCGGCATCGGCGGCAGCGTCGACGTCCCGCTGGTCGAAGTCGGCAGCATCGCGCTCGGCGACGCGGAGGTGCGCGATCTCGAGGCCACGTTGAACGACACGCCGCTCCCGGACACGGGACTTCTCGGCGCGAACTTTCTCTCCGATTACAAGGTGGACATCAAGTACGAGACCAACCAGGTCTTTCTCCAGCCCGTCGACCGCTCGTTCGGCGGCCACAGCTACGAATGGTGGCAGAAAAAATTCCGGCTGTATCTCGCGATCAAGAATCGCTACGAGCAGGCGGGCGGCGGGCACTCGGGCAACGAAGTGCTCGATGGGCAGATGCGCGCGGTGCAAGACAAAATCGCCGACCTCGAAAGCCGCGCCTCGCAGGCCGGCGTCCCGCGCGACTTCCGGCAATAAATTTTTCTAATCTCGCGCCGACGCGCGGGCGAGACGCTCGATGAAAGCGGCGACCTCTTCGAGCCGCGCGCGCGCCTCGCCTTCCGCTTTTTTGATCTCCTGCGCCGAAGCCGATTTGTGCACGGCATCCTCGTAGTTCGTCACGGCGATGCCGAAGATCTTGAGCAGGCGGCGCGTCTCTTCGGAAGGCATAAAATATCCTCGTTTTGGGTCAGACCGTCGATTGCATGAAAGCGATTCCCAGCTCCCGGAGCTTGGTCTCGGGAACGAAGCCGTTTTCGTCCCAGCCGCGCGCGCGGTAATAGCCGCGGATCATCGCGCCGAGCTCGCCTGCCGTGAGGCCGATCCCCTGCGCGACTCCGGTCGGCAGCGCCTCCGTGAGCACGCGCTCGGGAAGCCAGTCGTCGGTCGGCCGCCAACCCTCGCGGATGTTGAAAAGCTTCTTCGCGGTGTGGATGCGCTCGCCGGCACGCTTTAGCTCATCGGCGGTGTAATTCCATCCGGTCACCTTGCCGAGCAACTCGGCGGCTTCGGCGTAAAAATC
>DATFWH010000092.1:0-8575 GCA_035259465.1 Binatia bacterium | reverse complement strand
TGCTCCCGCTGATCGACGATTTGCTGCGCGGAGCGGAGATCTCGCTGTCCGACGTCGGCGCTTTCGCCGTCACGCTCGGACCCGGCTCCTTCACCGGGCTCCGCATCGGGCTCGCTACCGTCAAAGGTCTCGTCTACGGATCGAAGATTCCCGTCATCGGCGTGCCGACCCTCCACGCGGTGGCGGCGCGCGTCGACGACCACGAGGGCTTCGTCTGCCCGTTTCTCGATGCGCGGAAGAAAGAGGTCTACGCCGCCTTGTTTCGCCGCGAAGGCGAATTAATGGAGCGCGTGAGCGACGATGTCGTCGCGCCTCCGGAGGCGGTCCTCGACGCCGCGCGCAAACAGATCGGCTCCGCGCGGTGCCTCTTCATCGGCGACGCGATCGTGGCCTACGAGGCGCTGGTCCAGGCCGCGCTCGGGCCGCAGGCGCTATCGACGCTCGGCGCCGACTACCCATCGACCGCTGCCGCCGTCGCCCGGATCGCCGGAGAGAAGCTCAGCCGCGGCGACTACGACGCGGTCGGGCCGCTCGCGCCGATCTATCTCCGGCCTTCGGAAGCGGAGCTGAAAAAGCCGCTCTAGCCGGAAATGCTTTACACTTCTCTTTGTGCAGTAATGACAAGTGAAAGGCTTGCTGATACTGTCATCCACCATGTTCTCTGACCGAAGCGGTTTTGTCTTTGCGGCGCTCCTGGCGCTGCTTTTCATCGCCGTGCCCGCGGAAGCCCAGGATTCGGTCCGCGATCTCGTCGTGAAGATCCACACGACGCGGCGCGAGCCCGACCTCGTGCGCCCGTGGACGAGGCAGAATCCCGTCAACGTCAGCGGTTCGGGCATCGTTATCGACGGCAAGCGTATTCTCACCAACGCCCACATGGTGCAGAACGCGAGTCAGATTTACGTGCAGCCGAACCAGTCGCCGGAGAAGTATCTCGCGCGTGTGGTCGCCATCGCCGAGCCGGTCGACCTGGCCATTCTCAGCGTCGACGATGAGTCTTTTTTTGATAAGCGCTCTTTCCTCGAATTCGCCGACGATCTGCCGCGGGTGAAAGACGCGGTCAGCGTCTACGGATTTCCGACCGGCGGCACCGAGCTGTCGGTGACGGAAGGCATCGTCTCGCGCATCGAATTCACCGGCTTCTACCAGTTCACGCAAGGGCTCCGCATCCAGGTGGACGCGGCGCTCAACCCGGGCAACAGCGGCGGCCCGGTGGTCTCGCGCGGCAAACTCGTCGGCATCGTCTTCAGCAACATACCGAACGCGCAGAGCATCGGCTACGTCATTCCGATCGAGGAAATCCGGCTTTTTCTCGACGACATCGCCGACGGCTCATACGACGGCAAGCCGCAGCTTCATGATCGGTTTCAGACCGTCGAGAACGACGCGCTCAGAAAACGGCTGGGGCTCCCGAAGGGCGTCGGCGGCCTGCTGGTGGCCGAGCCGTACCGTAGCGATCCGAATTACCCGCTAAAGGAATGGGACGTGATTACGGCGATCGGCGGCAAGTCGATCGACAGCGACGGCAAGGTGAGCGTCCGCTACGATTTGCGTCTGTCGGCGCTGTATCTCGTGCAGAAATATGCGAAGGACGGCATGCTCGACGTCACGATCGAGCGCGGCGGCGCGCCGCTCCAGATGCGCATTCCCGTCGCGCGCCAGCGCGAGCTTGTCGTGCCCTATCTCAGGAACAAGAGCCCGCGCTATATCATCTACGGGCCGCTGGTCTTCTGCGCGGCGACGCAGGAATACGTCGAGAAGCTCGGCAGCCAGTGGGAGCTTTTTTACACGCGCGCGGGTAACCCGCTGATTCTCAGGCGCTTTGACAAGCCCGCATTCCCCGGCGAGGAGATGGTGATCGTGTGCTCGCCGATGCTGCCGCACCCGATCACGAAGGGCTACGACGATCCCAACAACTATGTCGTGAGCGAGGTGGACGGCGTGGCGATCAAGAATCTAAAGCAGATGGTCGAGGTGCTGCGCGACGGGAAAAGCGCCGAGGTCACGTTCAATTTCGCCAGGATGACGAACCGCAACCGCGAGAACATGGTCTTCAGCCGCCGCGCGACGATCGCGGCAACCGAAGACCTGCTGAAGGACTTCGGAATACGCTACCAGTTCTCGGAGGATTTAAAGCCCGTCTGGGAAGTGGCGCAGAAGCACTAGCAGTGCTGGGTGCTGAGTGTGCGTCGTTGCTCAGCACTCAGTCCTCAGCACTATTTCTCGTTCAGCAGGTGCCGCAGCACGTACTCCAGAATCCCGCCGTGGCGGTAGTAATCCAATTCCGCCGGCGTGTCGATTCGGCAGATCACCTTGAACTCGATCGTCTTCCCGTCGTCGCGCTTCGCGGTGACGGTGAGCTCCTGCTTGAGCTTTAGGCCCGCGGCGATGCCGGCGATGTCGAACGTCTCGAAGCCGGTGATGCCTAGATACTTCGCGCTCTCGCCGGGCTTGAACTGGAGCGGCAGGACGCCCATGCCGATCAGGTTGCTCCGGTGGATGCGCTCGAAGCTCTCGGCGATCGCCGCTTTGATGCCCAATAGGCGCGGCCCCTTTGCCGCCCAGTCGCGCGACGAGCCGGTGCCGTATTCCTTCCCGGCGACGACGACGAGCGGCACGCCTTCTTTTTGGTATTGCATCGCGGCGTCGTAGATGGACATCTGCGTCTTGTCGGGGAGGTGCACGGTCCAGCCGCCCTCGGTGCCCGGCGCAAGCATGTTCTTTAATCGGACGTTGGCGAACGTGCCGCGCATCATCACTTCGTGATTGCCGCGGCGCGCGCCGTACTGGTTGAAGTCCTTCGGCTGCACGCCGTGCTCGGTCAGATACTTCGCCGCCGGGCCGTTCTTCTCGATCGAGCCGGCGGGCGAGATGTGGTCGGTCGTGAGCGAATCGCCGAGCAGCGCGAGCGCGCGTGCGCCGACGATGTCTTTCGGCGCGAGCGGCGTCTTCGTCATGCCGACGAAGTAGGGCGCCTCGCGCACGTAGGTCGAGCTCGGGTTCCAGGCGAAGAGCTCCCCCTCGGGCGTCGGCATCTTCTGCCAGCGCTCGTCACCCGCGAAGACCTCGCCGTATTCTTTCTTAAACATTTCCGGCTTGACGTAGCGCTGCATTTCGCTCCGCACCTCTTCGGGCGCGGGCCAGATGTCTTTCAGATAAACCGGCGCGCCTTTGCGGTCGGTGCCGAGCGGCTCGGTGCGGAGGTCGACGTTCATGCTGCCGGCGAGCGCGTAGGCGACGACGAGCGGCGGCGAGGCCAGATAGTTCGCGCGCACCTGCGGGTGGATGCGCCCCTCGAAGTTGCGGTTGCCGGAGAGCACGGCGCAGGCGACCAGGTCGCCTTCCTGGATCGCCGCCGAGATCGGCTCGGGCAGCGGCCCGGTGTTGCCGATGCAGGTCGTGCAGCCGTAGCCGACGAGGAAGAAGCCCAGCTTCTCGAGCTCCGGCAAAAGGCCGCTGTCTTTCAAATAGTCCGTGACCACTTTCGATCCCGGCGCGAGGCTCGTCTTCACCCAGGGCTTGGTCTTGAGACCTTTCTCGTTCGCCTTCTTCGCCAGCAGGCCGGCGGCCATCAAGACCGACGGATTCGAGGTGTTCGTGCAACTCGTGATCGCCGAGATGACCACGGTGCCGTGCCCGAGCGTGGCGCTGTCGCCGTTCATGCGCGCGACCGCCTTGTTGTCGGGCGTGCCCGTCTTGATCAGCGCGGGCAGCACTTCCTTGAAATTCTTCTTCGCCTCCCCGAGCGCGACGCGGTCCTGCGGCCGGCGCGGTCCGGCAAGGCTCGGCTCGACGTTGGCGAGGTCGAGCTCGAGCGTGTCGGTGAAGACCGGATCGGGCGATGCGTCGGTACGAAACATCCCTTGTTCTTTGCTGTAGGCCTCGACCAGGCGGATCAATTCGGGGTCGCGGCCGGTGAGCTCCAGATATTTCAGCGTCTCGGCGTCGACGGGGAAAAAGCCGATCGTCGCGCCGTACTCCGGCGCCATATTGCCGATCGTCGCGCGGTCGGCGACGCCGAGCGCGGAGAGGCCGGGACCGTAGAACTCGACGAACTTTTCGACCACGCCTTTCTTCCTGAGCATCTGCGTGACGGTGAGGACGAGGTCGGTCGAGGTCGCGCCATCGGGCAGCCGCCCGTGGAGCTTGAAGCCGATCACGTCGGGAATCAGCATGATGAGCGGCTGGCCCAGCACGGCGGCCTCGGCCTCGATGCCGCCGACGCCCCAGCCGACCACGCCGAGGCCGTTGATCATCGGCGTGTGCGAGTCCATGCCCACGACCGTGTCGGGATAGGCGAGCGTCGCGCCGTTCTCGCTCGCGCGGAAGACGACCTGGCCCAGGTATTCGAGGTTTACCTGATGGCAGATGCCGGTGTCGGGCGGGACGACGCGGAAGTTGCTGAAGGCTTTCGCGCCCCAGCGGAGAAACGCATAGCGCTCGACGTTGCGCTCGTACTCGATCTTGGAGTTCAAATGAAACGCCTCGGGCGAGCCGAAAGAGTCGACCTGGACGGAGTGGTCGATGACGAGATCGACCGGCGCGAGCGGGTTGATCTTCTTGGGGTCGCCGCCCATGCGCTTCATCGCCTCGCGCATCGCAGCGAGATCGACGACGGACGGCACGCCGGTCAAATCCTGCGTGAGCACGCGCGCGGGCATGAAGGCGATCTCTTTCTCCTTCCTGACCTTCGGGTTCCAGCCGGCGAGCGTGTCGATGTCGGCCATTGTCACGAGCCGGTTGTCCTCGTTGCGCAGAAGGTTTTCGAGCAGCACCTTGAGCGAGACCGGAAGGCGCGCAGTGTTTTTGAAGCCGGCTTTCTCGAGCTGGTCGAGGCGGAAGATTTTATACGAGCGGCTGCCGACCTTGAGCTCCGCAGCGGTGTTGAAGCTGTCCAGGGACTTCTGTGGCATCTATCTCTCCTTCGAATGGTGGGTGAGACTATTAAATAGCTTAACACGCGGAAGGATTCAAAGGCAGCGCGTAACAAAACGTGCTTGACAGGGCGGAGGCAAACAGGTGACTATTGCCGTCAGCTTAATCCTTTCACACGGGAGGAATCTATGACACGTAGCCGGCGGTTCGCGATCGTCGCCGTTGTTCTCGTGCTGCTGGTTTCGGCCTGCTCACAGCCTATGTACCAGGGCGGCCAAGTGCCGCGCGGGACATATCAGGTGAACTACAGCGCGCTGCTGCTGGATTTCTACCGCAGCGATCCGCGCATGCACCAAGCCGCCGCCGCTGCGCCGCTCGCCGTCAAAGTGCCGGCGCGCCTCGCCGTCGCGCAGCTGGGCGAGCTTCAAGCCGCGTCGAATTTTGTCAGCGAGCTGCGCGCCAGCCCCGAGCTGCTCGCGAACGTCAGCAGCATTCCGGCCGTGCCGCCGGACTTCGCGGGCTTCTATCAGTACACCGAACAGAGCGTGTCGCTCGGCGGCACCGAGCGCCGGCTCGCGCCTAAGCAGGAATCGAAAGACCCGCTCACGCCGAAAGATTTTCTCCAGGAGCTTAGACTCATGAGTCTCGACATGGGCAGCGATTATCTGCTCGTCTACGGCGGCTCGATCGACTTCCGCACGAAAGAAGAGGCAGTGCTGAAGCTCCTCGATCTCACGATCGTCGGCGCGTTCATCATCCCGAGCGAGGCGCACTCGCTTCAGGGGCGCGCGATCGGTGTCCTCATCGATGTCAAGCAGAACCGCATCGTGCTGAGCACCGCGGCGGACACCGCGAGCCACGGCATCGCCAGCAGCCGCTATTCCGAGAGCGCGCTGCGCAATCTCATCACCGACATCCGGGTCGAGCTGCAGAAGAATCTCGCGAAAGAGTTCGTGAAGAACTTCACCGGGCGGGCGCTGCAGGCGAAGAGCCAGGAAGTATCTAACAGATAACTATAATCGCCGCCGCCAGAAGCGCACATGAAATTCAACAAAACATTTAGTTTCACGATTCGCCTAGGCGGCGGGGCATCGCAGGAATCGTCCGCGGCTCCAACTAGCGGCGGCGCGCCGAACGAAGCGCCGGCGGCGCCCACGGGCGGCGCGGCGGAGGCGTTCAAACCCGCGGCCTCGCGCTACCGCAGCCATCGCGGCCGCTTCGTCGCCGCTGCCATAGCCGGCATTTTGCTTTCCGGTCTGTCGCTGCTCGTTCCGGATGCGGTGTTCCCGTGGCTCGCTTATCCCGGCGTCGCGCTCGTCGGGCTGAGCCTCATCGTCTTTTTTACGCTGCCCGGGCTCGTATGCCCCGCCTGCGGCCGGAGCGCCGACGGCTTCGACGCTTACTGTCCCTCGTGCGGCGCCGCCGGGCTGAAGCGAAACCGGCTCATGGGGACGCGCTGCGACGCCTGCGGCCAAACTCTCGGGAGCTACAAGTACCGCAATTATAAGATCCGCTTCTGCACCCACTGCGGGACGCTGTTGGACAGCGCCGGAGTTTAAGCGTTTCCGCGTCCGCGGAAAACAGGCTATGCTTCGACGGGATGAAGCACGCCGATGATCTCCGTAAAATATCCGACGTGACGCTCGGCTTTTACGACGATCACGCAGAGGAATTCTGGCGCGGCACGAAAGACCACGACGTCAGTCAGAATATCGACTCGCTGCTCAGGCACATCGAAGCGCCGCCGCCGTTCACGATTCTCGATCTCGGCTGCGGCCCCGGGCGCGACCTGAAGGATTTCACGCAGCGCGGGCATATCGCCATCGGCTTGGAAGGCTCGCGGCGCCTGGCCGAGATGGCGCGCGCGTACAGCGGCTGCGAGGTGTGGGAGCAGGATTTCTTAAAGCTCGATCTACCCGACCAGAAATTCGATGGCATCTTCGCCAACGCGGCGCTGTTTCATGTCCCCAGCGCCGAGCTGCCGCGCGTATTGACTGAATTGCGCGCGGCGCTGAAGCCGCGCGGCGTGCTCTTCAGCTCCAATCCGCGCGGCGACAACGAGGAAGGCTGGCAGGGCGAGCGCTACGCCGCGTATCACGATCTCGAAACCTGGCGGCGATATATGACCGGCGCCGGCTTCGTCGAGCTTGAGCATTATTATCGCCCCGCAGGTCTGCCGCGCGACCAGCAGCCCTGGTTAGCCAGCGTGTGGCGGAAGCCGGCAAGCTGAAGTAGTATCGTTGGTTATGTACGAGCACCGCACCGAACGCCTGTTGCCGTTCGATAAGTTTCTGCGCCGCCTGAGCAATCACGCGATCTCCGCACTTGCGCTGGTCGCCGGCTCGCTCTCGATCGGCATCATGGGCTATCGCTTTCTCGAGCATCTTTCCTGGATCGACGCGCTGCTGAACGCCTCGATGATCCTCGGCGGCATGGGGCCGGTCGATCCGGTAAAGACCGTACCGGGAAAGCTTTTCGCCTCGGGCTACGCGCTCTACTCGGGGCTCGTCGTCCTCGTGGCCGCGGGTATTATTTTCGCGCCGATCTTCCATCGCTTCCTGCATCGTTTTCATATCGAAGAGGCGGAGAAGGAATCGCGGCGCCAGAAGCGATCCTAAAATCCCTCGCCATGGCCGATCTCAAAGGACGCATCTGTATCTTCGCCGGCTCCGCCCACGGCGCGCGGCCGGAGTACGCCGACGCCGCGCGCGCGCTCGGCCGTCTGCTCGTCGAGCGCGGCTATGGGCTCGTCTACGGCGGCGGCAACATCGGCCTCATGTCGGTCGTCGCCGACGCCGTTCTTGAGAAGCGCGGCGAGGCCGTCGGCGTGATCCCCGAATTTCTCGTCGACAAGGAGCTCGCGCATCTCGGCCTCACCGAGCTGCGCGTCGTCAAGTCGATGCACGAGCGCAAGGCGGTCATGGCCGAGCTCGCCGACGGCTTCATGGCGCTGCCCGGCGGCATCGGCACGCTGGAGGAATTCTTCGAGGTGCTGAGCTGGGCGCAGCTCAGCCTGCACGAGAAACCATGCGGGCTCCTGAGCGTGGACGGCTACTACGAAGGCATCGTGAATTTTCTCGATCACGCGGTGGCGGAAGGCTTTTTAAATCCGAAGCACTGCGCGCTTCTCATCGTCGAAGCGGCTCCGGAAAAGCTTCTCGACCGCTTCGACGCGATCATCCATGGACACGCGCCGAAGCCATTTTCACCCGGACGCACCTAGATCTTCACGGTAAGATAGCCGGATTGAAGTCTTTCGCCGTTGTAGTAGGTTACGATCATGATCGTCGTCGAACCCTATTCGGCGAAGCATTTGGATGCGGCGATTAATGCGCTCGCGGCGGCGTTCGTCACGAGTCCGCTACCTCTCTCGGCGTTCGGTCCGGAGCGGCTCGACCGCACCCGCTTTTTCTTTCGCGTCGGCCTGCGGCATATGTTCACGGGCCCGGCGTTCGTCGCGCTCGATGGCGGAGAAATCGTCGGCTACGTTCATTTCAACACATCGCCGCTCTGCCTGCCGCCGCCGGAGGCGCTGCCGGCGTTCGCCGCTGCGGAGCTGCGTCCGCTGGAGGACGCCGTGCCTCGCGTGATCGAGTGGTTCTCGCGCTGGGCGCGTCTCGATCCGGAAGAGCCGCACTGCCACTTGGGGCCGATCGGCGTTGTTCCCGCATACCAGGGGCAGGGCGTCGGCCGCGCGCTA
>DATFWH010000091.1:0-7621 GCA_035259465.1 Binatia bacterium | reverse complement strand
CGGCGTTCATCAGGTCGTTTGTTAACCCTGGGTCAGCCGGAAAAACTCGACGGCGTTGCCGCAGACCATCTTGTATTTCTCGTCTTCGGGCACTCCGGCGAAATTTCTCTCGATCACGCCGAGCGAATCGGGCCAGTCGGATTCCTGGTGCGGGAAGTCGGAGCCCCAGATGAGCCGATCGACGTTGATCTTATGGCGCAGCTCGACCCCGACGCGGTCGAATTGAAAACCCCAGAAGTAGTGCTCGCGGATGACCTCGCTCGGCGGACTGCGGAGCGGCTCGAACCCGAGCAGCCGCTGCGCCCAATGATAATGACGGTCGTAGCGCACGTCGGCGCCCTGGAGAAAGAACGGAATCCATCCGATCTGATTTTCCGCGAAAAGAATTTTTAGTGTCGGGAAACCGTCGAAGAGGCCCGCCAGAACCCACTGCACGGCGGCGACGGCGCCGTTGCCGCGCACCGGGCCGAAGCGGCCCACCTGATCGACGAGCCCGGGGACGAGCTTGTCCATAATGTCCTCCGGCTCGCGCGGGAAGCGGAGCAAGGGAGCGGCGCGCTCGCCGGAGCGATCGAGATCGACGTGTACGCTCACCGGCATGTTCAAGTCGAGCGCGGCGGACCAAAAGCGGTCGTCGTCCTCGGAAGGATACGGCCGGCCGCTCGGAAATCCCTGGAGGAGAACCGTCTTGAGCCCGGCTTTGGCGCAATATTCGATCTCGTCGACCGTGTCCTGAACATCGTGCGTCAACGGGAGAATTCCGACGGCGATCAGGCGGCGGGGATCGGCGGTGCAATACTCTTCCGCGAGCCAGCCGTTGTACGCGCGGACGACCGATTTGTAAGCGTCGTCGCCCTCGATGCGGCGCCAGAGCTTGGGCCCGCCCTGCTGCGATGGAAACAAGACTTCGGCGTCGATCCCGTCTTGATCCTGCTCCCGCAGGCGCTGTTCCGGGCTGCCCGTCCCCGGCGTGCCTTCGTACTTCGCGCCGAACGGAACATACTGATCGCGCCCTTTGCCGCCGTAAAGATCCGCGGCGGCGGCCGCGCGCGCGATCTTGTTGTTGATCGCCCACGCGTCGCTGCCGTCCTGCTGGCGCACGAGGCGCGGCGCCTGATCGCGCCAGCGCGCGGGAATCCGGCCGATCCAATGCTTCGTGTCGATCTCCAGGTGGGAATCGCCGGAAATGTAGCGGTAATTTCTTTTCAGCATCGTCCTCTCCTCATTACTAGGGCCGGCTCCAGGCTGGAATCTATGTCAAAAACTATGGATTCCCGTTTTTACGGAAATGACGGGCAATAAGCAAAACGACGTGGCTGCACAACCTCGTTCGGATTCAGTTTTCAAGCTATTGCGCTGATTTGAAGCTGTCAAGAATCTCCTGGGCGACTTTCGGATTGATCGACGGGACTTTGATTAGCTCCTCGAGCGACGCCTCTTCGATGCGCCGTACGCTGCCGAAGGCGCGCAGCAGCGCGCGCTTGCGCACGCCGCCGATGCCGGGAATCTTATCCAGCGCCGAGTAGAGCGTCTGCTTGGCGCGAACTTTTTTGTGATAGGTGATCGCGAACCGATGCGCCTCGTCGCGCACGCGCTGGAGCAGAAAGAGCGCGTTGGAGTTGCGCTTGAGAATGACGGGGTTGCTCTGTCCCGGGAGAAAGACCCGCTCCTCCGAGCGCTGGATTTCGGCGCTCCGCGGCGCGCGCTCGACCCGCATCTTGGCGAGCGCGGCGAGATCGACATCGCGGACGCCGAGCTCGTGGAGCGCGGCGATCGCCATGCCCAGCTGCCCCTTGCCGCCGTCGACGACGACGAGATCGGGCAGGTCGCCTTCGGCGACGCCGCGCGCGAAGCGGCGCTTCAAGACTTCGTGCATCATCGCGAAGTCGTCCCCGCCGACGTCTTCGGCGACCGTGCGGATGCGGAAGTGGCGGTAATACTGCTTATCCGACTCGCCGTTGATAAACGTCACCAGCGAGCCCACGGCGTGCGTGCCGTGGATGTTGGAAATGTCGTAGCATTCGATCCGCGTTGGGTAATTCTTCAGGCGCAGCTTGTCTTTCAGCTCCAGCAGCATGCGCTCGCGCTCTTTTTCCTGATCGTGGCGCTCGGCGTAGCTCTGGCGAGCGTTCTCCTCGGCCATCTCGACGAGCCGGCGCTTGTCGCCGCGCTGCGGCGATAAGATCGAAACCTTCTTGCCGCGCCGCTCGCCAAGATATTCTTCGCGCGCTTCGCGGTCCTCCACTTCAACGGGCAGCAGGATCTCGTCGGGCACGAAGCGCTCGCCCTGATAGAACTGCGTCAGCAGCATTTCCAGAATCTCCTCGTCCGAGAATTCCAGGTCTTCGAGCGAGTAGGCCTGGTTTCCGGTGAGCTTCCCCTGCCTGACGAAAAGCACCTGGACTTCGATGAAGCCGCCCTCGCGGTACAGGCCGAAGATGTCCTGGTCGGCTCCCCAGTGCGACATCATACGCTGCTTCTCTATCGTCTTCTGCACCGCCTGGATCTGATCGCGGATCTTGGCCGCGGCCTCGAACTCCAGCGCGTCGGCCTTTTCCTGCATGCGCCGCCTGAGCTCGTCGATCAGCTCCTGGCGCTTGCCTTCGATGAAGAGCGTCGCCTCGCGGAGGTTCGCCTGGTACTCGCCGGGATCGACGGGCAGCACGCAGGGCGCGAGGCAGCGCTTGATCTGGTATTGCAGGCACGGCCGCGCGCGGTTTTTAAAATTATATTCGGTGCAATTTCTCAGCAGGAAGTGTTTCTCGATCACGTCGAGCGTCTCGCGCGCGGCGATCGCCGAGGAGTACGGGCCGAAGTATCGGCTGCCGTCCTTGACGATCTTGCGTGTGGTCGTGATACGCGGCCAGGGATGCTGCACGTTGATCTTGATGCTCAAGTAGCTCTTGTCGTCCTTCAGCCGGATGTTGTAGCGCGGCTTGTACTGCTTGATGAGGTTGTTTTCGAGGATCAGCGCTTCTTTTTCGTTGCTCGTGAGCAGCGTCTCGATGTCGCCGACGCGGTTCATCAGGAACTCGATCTGCGAGCGCCCTTCCCCGCCGCGGAAATACGCCCGCACCCGCGCGCGTACGTTCTTGGCCTTGCCGACATAGATAACTTTGCCGGCCTTGTCGCGCATGAGGTACACACCCGGCTGCGCCGGGAGCGCTTCGAGTTTTTCCTGGATATCGGCCATCTTTCTTAAAATAATATACAAAAGAGACTGTCCGATCACCAGCGTCATCCCCGCGAACGACAAGCTAATTGACTTTTACTTTTGATCGCCATAAAAGCGACGTTTACTGTTTATGCGACCCAAGCTTGCGGCATATTTACTTCTGGCCTTGGTGCTATCCGGCTGCGCGGCGACCAAGACGTACGACCCCTTCAAGGTTGCGCAATCGGACATTCGCGGACGGGTTAAGGTCGTTGCGTTGGTGCCGATCGAGCTTTCGACCGACGCCGAGGATCCCGCCGGCGTCAAAGCTAAATTCGAATGGCTGATCCGATCCAAGCTCGAGGAAGGCGGCTTTAAGGTTATCCCGTCGGACGAGTTCGCGTCGATCTGGAAAAAGACCGTCGCGCAGCACGGGCCGATATACGACCCGGCAAGCGGCAAGCGCGACGATAAAAAATTCAACGCGGCTTTTGCCGCCGCCGCACGCGAGCTGTGGGGGAAAACCGGCGCGGACGCGTTGCTACAGGCTGTAATCGCTGTCGTAAAGGCGGAATTTTCCTCCAACCTCGCTGAATGGCACGGGGCGATCGACTATGTGCGACCTGACGGCGTCTGGGGTGTCTTCTCCGGGCGCCAATACGTCGGCACCGTTCCGGCACTCTCTTTATGGGTCGGCCTCGTGGATTTTCAGGGGACCGAAATGTACGTTAATGCCGGCGGCATTCAGGTGATGAGTAAGGTTGGATCCGGAATGAAATTCTATGAAGTTCCGCTGCATGACCTTTTCGCAGATCAGGCGAAAAACTTGCGTTCTGTCGCAATCGCTCTAAATCCGCTGATCGGCCAGCCGGCGCCGCCTGCCAATTGATGCAAATCTTCCAGCCTAACTTGACCCTATCGGATATAAACTGTTAGGTTCGCCTCACTCGAGGAGTGAAGACCATGGCGAAACGATGGCTCGTGCTGCTGGCGCTTCTCGGCCCGCTTTTGCTGACTGAATCCGCGGTCTTCGCCCAGGAGCGGCTGCGCTTCGCGTGGGCTGGCTTCAGCCCGACCAATAGCCCAGTGTGGGTGATCGAGGACCGCAAGCTGCTGCAGAAGCAAGGCGTGCAGCCCGAAATAATCGCGATCAACGCGAGCCCGATCGTCCTTCAGGCGATGCTCGCGGGCGAGATCGACGTAGCGAGCATTTCCGTAACCACAGTCGCCAGCTCCCGCCTCGCCGGCGCCGACACGGTCATGATCTTGGGCGTCGTGCCGACGTTCGTCGATTACATCGCCTCAGTGTCGAGCATTACTGCGATCGAGCAACTGAAGGGCAAGACGGCCGGAGTTAACCGGCTCGGCAGCACGTCCGATCTGGGGCTGAGGCTCGCGCTAAGAAAACTCGGGGTCGATCCGGTTAAAGACGTGAAGATCATTCCGGTGGGCGGCACGGCCGAGCGCTTCGCCTCGCTGTCGAAGGGCATTACGCAGTTCACGATCATCCCCGAGCCGTTTCTGACGCAGGCAGAGAAGCTGGGCTTCCGCAAACTCTACCGCATCGGCGATCTCAAGATTCCTTTCTGGTGGAACGGCATCATGACGCGCGAAGCCATCGTCAGAGCCAAGCGGCCGCTGCTACAAAAGCTCGTGCGCGCGATGGTGGAGGCGATTCACATCATCAAGACAGAGAAGGAATATGCCAAGGGGTTGTTCAAAAAGAATCTCGGCATCAGCGACCCGGACGGCCTGGAGCGGGCCTACCACGATTACTCCAACGCCTTTCCCGAGGTTCCCTATCCGACGCCGGACGGTGTGAAGACGATGCTCGACGACATCGCGGTGAACGATCCGAAGGCGGCTGCTGCCGATCCCAGGGCCTTCGTCGACCCGAGCTTCGTGCGCGAGCTCGACACCTCGGGTTTTATCAAGCAGCTTTACAAGAAGTAGCCGCCCGCCGCGGCTAGGACTTCGTCCGTACGAGCAGCAAAATCGCGCCGACGGCGATCGCGCCGACGCCCGCCCATTGCGGAATATTGACGGTCTCTTTTTCCTTGACCGAGAGCTCCAGCGGCCCCAGTTTCGCCTCGTGCGTCTCCTTCGTGTAGCTGAAGCTGCCGTACACGAGACCGAGGACTCCGGCGACGATCAGGATAATTGCCAGGATTCGGATCGGATTCATTATCCACCTCCTAGGACCGGATGCGATCGGTAGTCATAACACAATGCGTGAGCCCGCCCAAATGGTCCGCGCGGCCCGTTGATTGACAGTGCTTCGGCCGTAAGGTTAAATCCGTCCAGGATTTAGCCCTCGGGAGGAAACAGCATGCGCAACAGGTTAGTCCGGACCGCGGTCATGGCCGCCGCCGTGGTCGCCCTCGTTCTCGTTTGCCGGCCGGTAGCGGCGCAGGAGCGCGTCCGCATCGCGTGGGCCGGCGACAGCCCGGCGAACAGCCCGATTTGGGTCGTACAGGAAAAAGGGCTGCTCGCGAAGCAGGGCCTTAGCGGCGAGGTGATTCGCATCAGCGCGAGCCCGACTGCGCTGCAGGCGCTGCTCGCGGGCGAAGTCGACGTCATCGTCACGTCGGTGACGACGCTTGTCTCGTCGCGCCTCGCTGGCGCGGACATCGTCATGATCCTGGGCATGGTGCCGACGTTCGTCGATCACATCATTACTTTGCAGTCGGTCGCCTCACTCGAGCAGCTCAAAGGCAAGATGGGCGGCGTGAATCGCCTAGGCAGCACCTCGGACCTTGGTCTCAGGCTCGCGCTCCGAAGAGTCGGCGTCGACCCGGAAAAGGACACCAAGATAATCACCGCGGGCGGCAACGCGGAGCGCTTCGCGGCGCTCGCGAAGGGCGTCATCCAGTTCTCGATTATGCCGGAACCCTTCGTGCGCGAAGCGGAAAAGCTCGGCTTTAAAGACCTGCTCAACATCGGCTCGCTCAAGATCCCTTTCTGGTGGAACGCGGTGCTGACGCGCGAGCCGATTCTCAAAGCGAAGCGGCCGATCTTCGTTAAATTCGCCCGTGCGATGATCGAGGCGGTGCACTCAATCAAGACCGAGAAAGAGGCGACCAAGGCGATTTTCAGTAAGAACCTCCGCATCACCGATCCCGAGAGCCTGGAGCGCGCCTACCGCGCGTACAACGGAATCTTCCCAGAGAGCCTGCTGCCCACGCCCGAAGGCGTCAAGACGATGCTCGACGATCTAGCGCATTCCAATCCCAAAGCCGGAACGGCGGACCCGAAGGCGTTCGTCGACCAGAGCTTGGTCCGCGAGGTGGAAGCATCGGGATTCGTGAAACAGCTCTACAAGAAGTAGCTACGGCGATCGCGTGTTAAAGTATCGGTTGAGATTCAGCGGCTTTCTCCTCCTCGCCGCGATTGTCTTCGGCTCGCACGGTGCGGCGATCGCGCAGGAACGCGCGCGCATCGCTTGGGCCGGGTCGACGCTCGCGCCGACGCCGGTATGGGTCGGCCGCGACCGCGGCTTCTTCAAAAAGAACGGCATCGACGCCGAGGTGATCGCGGTGAATAGCGGCGTGACGGCGCTGCAGGCGCTGCTCGCCAAAGAAATCGAGCTCGCCGTCATCTCTGTGCCGTCGCTGGTCGCGTCGCGCCTGGGCGGCGCGGATACGACGATGATCGCGACGGTCGTCCCCTACTTCATGGACCAGATCGTCGTCGCGCCGGGCATCACGCGGCCGGAGCAGCTCAAGGGCAAGACCGGCGGCGTCAACCGCCAGAACACTTCGTCGGACATGTCGCTGCGGCACGGTCTCAGGCGCATCGGCGTCGATCCGGAAAAAGACGTGAAGATCATCGCCGTCGGCGGCAATCCCGAGCGCCTCGCGGCGCTCTCGCGGAACGTGATCCAATTCTCCATGATGGGCGAGCCGTTCACGCGCGAAGCGGAGAAGGCGGGATTTAAAGTCCTCGTCGATATCGGCACGCTGAAGATTCCGTTCCACACCAACGGCATACTCGCGACCGAATCGCTGCTGAAGACGCGGCGCGCTCTCGCGGAGAAATTCACGCGGGCGATGATCGAATCTATCCATTACATCAAGACCGACAAGGAAGGAACAAAGGCCGTGATCACGGCGAATCTGCGCGTTACCGATCCCGACAGCCTCGAGCGCGCCTACCGCAGCTATGCGCCGATCTTCCGCGAGGCGCCCTACCCCGATCCCGAAGGCGTCAAAACCTACCTCGACGATCTCGCGCGCACGAATCCTAAGGCCGCCGCGGCCGACCCGAAGTCCTTCGTCGACCCGAGCTTCGTGCGCGATCTGGAGAATTCGGGATTCATCAAGCAGCTGTACGGGAAATAAGAACCAGCAGGAGCGAAAATTTATGGCAGCAACCGCCGACGAGCATCCATTATTAAAGCCGGGTCTCGGCCGCTTGAAGGGACGTGTCGCGATCATCACCGGCGCGAACAGCGGTATCGGCCGCGCG
>DATFWH010000090.1:0-2334 GCA_035259465.1 Binatia bacterium | reverse complement strand
GTCGCCGGCGAGATCGTCGGTGCGAAAGCAGAAATCGACCAGCCCTTCATGTTTCTGCAGGAAAGCCCACCAGCGATGCGCGGGATTTTCGCGATAGAAAGAGATCAGCTCGATGTACGAGCCGTCGGCGAAGGCGACGAGGCCGTTGTAGGTGCCGACCGGATGCCGGCCGCCGGGAACGACGGTGAAGCCGAGATTTTTGTAGTCATCGATCGCGCGCTCGAGGTCGCGAACGGCGATCACGATATGATCCAAGGCTAAAAACACAGTTACCTAAAGGCTGGAGCAATTTCCTCGACAAAGCACCGGAGCAACTCCCAAGGCTAAAAACTTAGTTACCTAAAGGCTGGAACGACTTCTTCGAGAAAGCGGCGGAGCTGCGTCTGCTGGTCCCAGGAAGTCAGCCGTAAAGTAATATGTTGCAAGCCGGCATTAAAGTAATTCTTTAATTCTTGAATGCACTCCTTTGGATTCCCTGCGGTTGTGAAGCCTTCGACGAAGGCGGCGCTGAAGTTCGACGTATAATATTTATCGAGAAACGCCTTGCTCTCCACGAGCGCGGCGTTGCGGTCGGGCTGAATGTTGATGTTGTGGTAGAGCGCGTTGCCGAGCTTGCTCGCGTCGCGCCCCTCCTCGCGCGTCATCTCGAGGACGCGCGCCCACTGCCGCTTGAATTCCTCCGGGCTCACCTTGTTGGTCATCCAGCCGTCGGCGTACTTCGCGACGCGCCGGAAGCTCCGCTCGATGATATCGGTCGGCGCGCTCGCGCCGTCCTTCCACGTGAGGCCGGTCGGGTTGCTCGCGATCCAGATCGGGCAGGGCTGCTGCACCGGCCGCGGCTCCAGCGTCACGCCGTCGAAATTATAGAAGCGGCCGTGATGCGACGCGTTCTTCTCGGCAAATAATTTCCGCAAAATCTCGATCCCCTCGATCATGCGCGCCGGCCGCTCCTTCGCTTGAATGCCCATGACCGCGTGCTCCAGCGCCTGCGCCTTGCTCTGCTCGTCGGGCCCGCCCATGCAGACGACGAGCCAGCTCCGCCCCTCGGAGATCATGTCGAGGCTCGCCCACTGCTGCGCGAACAGCACCGGATGGCGGTGCACGAACGTCGCCATGCAGCCGACGGCGAGGCGGACTTTTTTCGTCACTGCCGCGAGCGCCGAGAGCAGCGCGACCGATTCGAGGCGCGGCTTGGCCAGCAGGCTGTCGCCGACCCACACCGCGTCGAACGCGCCGGAGGCTTCCGCTTGCTCCGTCATGCGAATGAGATCGCGCGCCTTTACCGCGCCGATGATGACGCCGCGGTTCGCCAGCGTGAGACCGAAGGATGCGCGCATGATCCTGGCGTATCCGCGTGACCGCGTGTTGTCAAGCGAGCGCGTTGACACGACCGACCGGCCTGACTAAGGTGCGGACTTTGGGGGACGCTATGGAATCGAGCTTCAGAAGTTTTCTCAAATCCCTGCGCGAGCACGGCGAGCTTACCGAAATCTCCCGCCCGGTCGATCTGCGCAACCTGGCCGCGCTCGTGCCGCAGTCGGACAAGGCGGTGCTTTTCACCCGCCCGCGCGGCTACTCCATGCCGGTCGTCTCCGGCTTGCTCAACTCGCGCGCGCGGCTCGCGCTCGCGATGGGCGTCGACTACCGCGCGATCGAAGGCAAGCTGCGCGCGGCGATGGACAAGCCCATCGCGCCGAAGATCGTCAAGAAAGCGCCGGTGAAAGAAGTCGTCCAGACCGGCGGCAAAGTCGATCTCTATAAATTGCCGGTACCGGTCTTCGGCCTCATGGACGGCGGCCCGACGATCACCGGCGGCGTCGTCATCGCCGAAGACCCCGAGTACGGCATGAACGCGGGCATGTACCGGCTCATGCTCAAGGAAAAAAACTTGACCGGCATCGACATCGTCACGCCGAACAATCTCAGGCGCTACGCCGAGCGCGCCTTGCAGCGGCGAAAGCCGCTGCCCATCTCGATCTCGATCGGCGTCCATCCCTGCGAGATGATCGCCTCGACCTTCAAGGCCGCGCTCGGCCAGAACGAGCTCGGCTTCGCCGGCGGGCTGCGCGGCGCGGCGCTGAAGCTCGCGCCGGGCGAGACCGTGCCGGTGCCGTGTATCGCCGACGCCGAGATCGTGCTGGAAGGGGAGATCCCGCCCGAGGGCTGGGTCCATCCCGAGGGGCCGTTCGCGGAGTTCAACCGCCTGATGGGCGGGCTGCACATGAACCCGCGCGTGAAAATAAAAGCCGTCATGCAGCGCAGAGACCCGATCTACTACGCGCTCCACATGCCGTGGGAGAATATCTGGATGAGCGCGCCGATCTACGAGGCGGC
>DATFWH010000089.1:0-8754 GCA_035259465.1 Binatia bacterium | reverse complement strand
CAATAGGGCATATGAGTTGGGCGAAAGAAAAGAATGGACGATCAAATCTCCCAAGAAGCAGCAGTCGGCCGCCATGCTGAAGAGACCCTCCGAATTATTACAGAGGGAACCGCCGCAGCGACCGGTAGTGATTTCTTCATTTCATTGGTTCGTCATCTCGCGAAAGCGCTTCACACCCGGTATGCGTTCGTAGCCGAGTGTACCGACGAGACGAAAACCGAGGTACACACACTGGCGTTTTGGAGCACCGACCACCTTGCCGACGATATAACTTTCCGCGTTCGTGGGACGCCGTGCGAAAAAGTGATCGGCGGCGATGTGTGCTGCTACCCGCAGAGTCTGCAAGCCCTTTTCCCTGAAGACACAGGACTCGTGCGACTCCAGGCCGAAAGCTATCTGGGCGTTCCGCTTTATGGATCGGCAGGTCAAGTGCTCGGCCATTTGGTCGTCATCGACGACAAACCGATGGCCGAATCGATCAGCCGCGATGTTCCCGTACTGCGCATCTTCGCCGCGCGCGCCGGCGCCGAGCTGGAGCGCAAGTATGCTGAGGAAGCTCTGAAAAAAAGCGAACAGCGGCAGCGGCTGCTGCTGGAAATTAACAACGCTGTTGTCACGAAACTCACGCGCGAAGATCTGTTTCAAGCGATTTGCGATGCCATGGCACGCGTCATCGCGTTCGATCGCGTTGCCCTCGCTCTGTATGAGTCCGGGTCGAATAGTCTGCGGCTCGTCACTTTCGCGGGGCCTTACATACGCGGAGATTACACCCCGATTGGTCGCAAGCTCGCGCTCAACGACAGCGCGGCAGGAATTGCCTTTACTGAAAAAAAACCTGTACTACGCACGGACCTGGAGACGGCACGGGAAACCTCTTCCGACGAGCGAGCATACGGTCACGGTTTCCGGTCTTTGTGTGCCCTTCCCCTAATTATTCGGGGCAAAAGTATCGGCGCCATCACGGTGGGAAGCCTCACAAGATTTCAATACCGTCCGGTCGACGCCGACTTTCTCATGGACATCGCGAATCAAATCGCGATCGCCATCGACAACATGCGGGCATACGACGATCTGCGCCAGTTGAGCGGCGAGCTCGGCGCCTTACTCGATGTCAACCGTGCCATCAGCCAATACCTCGAACGCGATGCGCTGTTCGGTGCACTGGCCGGATGCCTGCAGGACTTGCTGCCGACCGACCGTTTCGGCATTGAGCTTCCTATCGGCGAGGGTAAGCTGCAGGGTCACTTGATGAGTCCGAAAGACGGACTGACCCAACATACGGAACCTCACGTCATGCCTGCCGCTGGCACTGCATGCAATTGGTCACTGGAAACCCGCCAGTGGCTCGTTACCGCCTCACGCGACGAGCTGAAGGAGCGGTTCCCCGTTACTTACGAAGTGATGACTCGGGAAGGCATGGAATCCCTCTGCACCATACCTCTGCTAATCGGGGAGAATTGCCACGGAGTATTGTTCTGCATGGCGGCTGCCAAGCAGGCTTACGGAGAAAACCTGCCGCATGGTTTACTTGAAAAAGTCGCGCCGGCGGTCGCCGTAGCTCTCGATAACTGTCTAGCGCATGAAGAAGTTCAGCATTTGCGTGACCGCCTGGCCGCCGAGAATGTCTATCTTCAAGAAGAGATCAAGACCGAATACAACTTCGAAGAAATCATCGGCAAGAGTGCACCGCTACGGCAGGTCCTCAGGAAGATCGAGCAAGTAGCCCCGACCGAAACATCGGTTCTGATCCAGGGCGAGACAGGCACCGGGAAGGAGTTGTTGGCCCGCGCGATTCACAATTTGAGCCAGCGTAAAGAACGGCCGCTGGTCAAAGTAAACTGCGGCGCGATCCCCGCGGGTTTGGTAGAAAGCGAGCTTTTCGGGCACGAGAGGGGCGCATTTACCGGAGCGCTCCAGCGCCGCGAAGGGCGTTTCGAATTGGCTGACGGTGGCACGATCTTTCTCGACGAAGTCAGCGAATTACCGCTCGATGTGCAGGCGAAGCTTCTGCGCGTACTGCAGGAAGGAGAGTTCGAGCGCGTCGGCAGCAGCAAAGTTACGCAGGTAAACGTACGCCTCATCGCCGCTACAAACCGGGATCTTAAAGAGGCCGTTAAATCCGGGGGATTCCGCTCCGATTTGTTTTACCGGCTGAATGTCTTTCCAATCCGCATGCCGTCGTTAAAGGAGCGCAAGGCAGATATCCCGCTTCTTATCAGTTTCTTTGTCAGCAGGTTTGCGAAAAAGCTGGGCAAACAGATCCAGGGCGTCTCCAAAGATACAATGGAACGGCTGACGAAGTATCCCTGGCCGGGCAATATTCGCGAGCTACAAAATCTGATCGAACGCGCCGTCGTCCTCGCCGACGGGCCGGGGTTAAAGATCGATGATGCGATGCTGGGGGTCGAAGGAGATCTCGAATCCGCGCCGGTCGCGCTGGAGGACGTTGAACGCGCCCATATTCTGCGCACGCTCGTGGAAACGAAGTGGATTATCCATGGCAATCGCGGCGCAGCCAACATCCTCGGCATCAACCCGAGTACGCTGCGCTCCCGCATGGTGAAGCTCGGCATCAAAAGAAGCGATCGGCAGATATAGCAGATATATAAAAGATAAACGGCTGCACACCATCACAGCAGCCGAACCTTTCAGCCGACATTCCCTCCGTTTTTGGTCCTTGTTCGCGCTCAAAGGCGTCTCCAGAGCTAATCTCGCGAATCTTTTTTTCGCACTTACGCATCTAACCCTGAAAGCGACGTAGGTCCGAGCGATAAAACCGATCGAGACCACGATCTCTAAGATTAAATTGGGAGGTGTCCTATGAATAATAAACTAGTGGCGATTTTGTTGCTCGCGGCAGCGCTTGCCTTTTCCGGATGCTCGCAGTCGAGCAGCTTCAGCGACCTGCCCAGCGGTCGGCTGGCGCCGAGCACGCGGACGCGTTCAGACTCGTCGTCGAGCTCGATGGGCTCTGGCTCGGGCGGCATGTAGCAAGGCAATCGGCTATTTCAGGTTTCGATACACCGGGCGGAAGCGATTTGCAGGATTCGCAGACACGAATTGCAGACGCTTCCACCCGTTTCATCAGCCTTTCTCAGCAGGGTTTACGCATAAGGCGGCACATCGGAGAAACCCGGTGACAGGAAAAACCGCAAGCGATAGCTACCGACTTCCCGACGAGGCGAAGGCGCTGATCCGCGGCGCGAACTTCGCACACTTAGCGACGCTCATGCTGGACGGATCGCCGCAAGCGGATCCTGTCTGGGTTGATCTCGAAGGGGAGCAGATTGTGATCGGCTCGAGCGCCAGCACCGTTAAATGCCGCAACGCCAAGCGCGATCCACGTGTCGCCGTGTCGGTGGTTTCTACGGATAATCCTTACCTGGAAGCGCAGTTCCGCGGGCGAGTCGTCGACGTACGTCCCGATCCTGACCTCGCCACGATGGATCGTATCTCGCGAAAATACACCGGTCGCGCGTTCCCGTTCCGGCAGTCCCCGCAGCGCATCGTGATGGTCATCGAAGTTGAATGGGCGCGCACGGCCAAATTGCCGCTGACGCACGCACCGGACGACGGGCTAATTGGAACGGCTCACAACGCACTGACCGATAAGAAATAAAAAAAACGCTCGAGGCGCCTGGTTTAAAGAATCAATGAAGGGAGCGACTTTTGATGGCGGGGAAGCTGTCGTTTACTTCACTGTTAAGAAGATCGGCCACCACCACCGCGGCAATGCTATAAGCTTCCTCGGCGTTGTCCGCTGTCTCGAAGGCAACCTCGCTGACAACCGCTATCAACTCTCCCAGCGTGGTCTCGATCATGGTATCGCTCGGGAATCTCATCATAAACCATCCGCTTTCACCAAATTAGACGCATGAGAGCTGAAAAGGATTCATCGCCGGCGAAAAGCCGGAACGCTTTTCCCGCGCTGATTTACTTTGCTACCGCTATTACAGGGGGATTTTGATCAAATCGATAAATTCGACCAGTAGCTACGGGGCGGTTCAAAGTTGGACAAAAACCGGAACGTTTACCTGGTGCGTCAGGGGCGTGGCTTAAAAATCGCGAGCGATCTCAGGCGAGTAAATGTGGCCAGGGACGGAATCGAACCGCCGACACGAGGATTTTCAGTCCTCTGCTCTACCGACTGAGCTACCTGGCCGGAAGGTGAAAATATTGCCTAAAACAGTGAGCGAGTCAAGTTTATGGACTAATTTTTGGACCGCGCGGCGGCTTTTTTTTCGATCGAGTCGACGATCTTTTCTTCGAGCTTGACGCCGTCGAAGGCGTCGATCTCCTGCACGCACGTCGGGCTCGTGACGTTCACCTCGGTGAGCCAGCCGCCGATAACGTCGAGGCCGACGAAATAGAGTCCCAATTTTTTGAAATCCGGCGCGAGCGCGCGGCAGATCTCGCGGTCGCGCTCGGTGACCTCGCCGCGCGCGGACGCGCCGCCGACGTGCAGGTTCGCGCGGTTGTCATTGTCTTTCGGGATGCGCAGCAGCGCGCCGATCGGCTCGCCGTCGAGCACGAGCACGCGCTTGTCGCCCTGGCGGATCTCCGGCAGGTAGCGCTGCGCCATCACCGGCACCGTGCCTTCGACCGTGACCATCTCGAGGATCGCGCCGACGTTGCGGTCCTTCTTGCTGAGATAGAGCACGCCGCGGCCGCCCGCGCCCTCGAGCGGCTTGACGATCATCTCGCCACCCTGCTCGTCCATGAATTTTTTCAGCAGCGCCATGTCGCTCGTGACGAGCGACGGCGGGATGAGCTTGGGAAAGCGCAGCGCGTAGAGCTTCTCCGTCGCTTCGCGGAGCCCATGCGGGTCGTTGATGACGACGCATTTTCTCGGATCGACGAGGCTCAAGAGATGTGTCGTGTAGAAATATTTCGCGTCGAACGGCGGGTCCTTGCGCATGAGGATTACATCGAAGTCAGAAAGCCCGCCGCCGCCATCGCCGGTGATTTTGTAGTGCGGCGTGGCGCGCGCGACGCTGACTTTCCTGTACCGGCCCTCCGGCGTGCCGCCGCGGATCGCGAGATCCTTCTGCTGCATGTAATAGAGCGCGTGGCCGCGCCGCTGCGCCTCGAGCATGACAACGAACGTCGTGTCCGTGTTGATGTTGATCTTCTCGATCGGGTCCATCACGACGCCGATCTTCAAGGCTGCCATAGCCACCTCATTCCCTGACGACCCACGTGCCGGCGAGCGCGTCGTGCCAGCCGCGCTTCTCGCGGTGCCAGAGTATGCGCAAATAGCCGATAAGCAGCGGCCACGTGAGAATGCTCACGATCCAGCGCCAGAGCGCGCGGCCGTAGCCGACCGGCTCGCGGCGCCGGTCGACGAGGCGCAGCCCGAAGAGCCATTGGCCGACGGTGCTGCCGTCCTGCGCGTGGAGCACGATGAAATAGCTTGCGGCGAGCGCAAGCCACGCGAGCACGACGGCGCGCGCGGCGCTCTCGATCATGTCGAGCGAGATCGTGCGCGCGTGCGCAGCCATGCCGACGCGAAAGCCGATGCGGCTCAAGCGAAACAGCAACAGCGAGAACAGCCCGAGCACAAATATGTCGACCATGAAGGCCGACAGGCGCCGGAAAAATCCGCCCCAGCGCACCGCCGCGGCCGCCTCCTCCGCCTTGAGGCGCTCGTAGAGGCGGTCGTATTCGCGGTCGATTAGGACTCTCAGGCGCGGCGTCTCTTCGTTGCCGATTTCCATAGACGATCGGAGGAGTTTAGACCGTAAGCGGGCACAAGGAAAGCCTAACTCAGATCGCCCCAGAGAAATTGCGTAAGGGCGACGGCGGCGACGGCCGCGGTCTCGGTGCGGAGGATGCGCCGTCCGAGGCCGACGGAATGAAAACCGTTTTCGGTCGCGAGCGCCACCTCCTCCGCCGTAAAGCCGCCCTCGGGGCCGACGACGAGAAGGAGCGACGCCGCGCGGGAGACTTCCGCGTGCAATTGCCGCAAGCCACGCCCCTGCTCGTTTTCCCAGAAGAGAATTTTTAGATCGAACGGCGATGAGCGCTGTACGAGCGCCGGGAAATCGACCAGCTCGTGAACTTCCGGCACGCGCGTGCGTCCGGACTGCTTCGCCGCGCCGAGCGCGATGCGCCGCCAGCGCTCGCCGCGGCGCGCCGCGGCGTCGCGCTCGAGCTTCGGCACGGTGCGCCGGCAGACAAACGGCAAAACCGCCGCGACGCCGAGCTCCGTCGCCTTCTCGACGATGAAGTCAAGCTTATCGCCTTTGCCGAGCGCCTGCGCCAGGGTGACGGCGAGCGGCGACTCGCGCTCGGGGCGCGACGATCGCGCGATCGCGATCTCCGCCGCCCCTGCGGAATAGGACGCGATCGTCCCCTCGTGCTCGCAGCCTTCGTCGTCGAATAAAACGACAGGATCACCGACGCCGAAGCGCAGGACTTTGCGCATGTGCTCGAGCTCGGCGCCGCCGAGCGTTGCGCGGCCGTCGCGAATATTTGTTTTTGGGACGAAGAAGCGCGCCACCTCTAGGCCTTTTTCTTCAATAGCAAGGTGACCCATTCTTTTTCCCGGCGCCGCCGTAGTAGAGTGAATCGTCCCGGGGCGAAGCGGCGCGCCACTTCGCCTGCCTGCCAGGTGAGAATGCCGGAGAGAACGAGATAGCCGCCGGGCGCGACACGCGCTTCGAGCGCGCCGGCAAGATCCAAAATAGTTGCCGCCGTGAGATTCGCGGCGACAAGACCGAAGCGCTCGTCGAGCTTCTCGACTTTGGTGCGCGCGAGGCGGATTTGCCGTGCGGCGCGGTTTACGCGGACATTCGCGTGCGCGACTTTGAGCGCAAGGGGGTCGTTGTCGAGCGCCACAACCGAGTCCGCCCCGAGCTTCGCGAGCGCAATGGCGAGGATGCCGGAGCCGGTACCGACATCGAGCGCGCGGAGCTCGCCGCGGTCGAAGCGCGGGGCGAGACGCTCGATACATTCCAGGCAGCCGCGCGTGGTGGTGTGCGTGCCGGTGCCGAACGCCATGCCCGGCTCGATCGAGATCACATGGCGGCGCCCCTGCGGCGGATCCGCCCAAGGCGGTCCGATCCAGAGCCTGCGGCCGATCTTCACAGGCGCGAAGAAGCGGCGCCAAGAATTGGCCCAATTTTTCTCCGCGAGCGGCCGCCAGCGCAACGGCTCGTCGGCGAAGCCGGGATAGATTTCTCGGAGATCGCGGAGAAAGCGGCCGACGTCGCGCCGCAGCGCTGCCGCCTGCGGCGGTCGGAAAAACGCGCGCACCTCGCCGCGCGCGAAAACCACGCCGGGCGACCCGCGCTCGATGAAAAAATTCGCGACCGCGTCGTGCGCCGGGGGCGGCGCTTTGAGCGAGAGCTGGAGCCAGGGCTGCGGCACGGATTTTTTATCGCACAGCCGGGCGCGGCGATCAACGCAGCGGCCGAATGGCAAAAAGGGCGCTCCCATTATAAGATATACTTAACATCGCATTAAATTCTGGATTCTGAATTCCCACTTCGGTATCTTAAAGGACTATGGCAGAAATCGCTCCCTTTCGCGGCCTCCTTTACAACGCAAAAAAAATCGGCGAGGTCTCCAAAGTCGTCGCGCCTCCCTACGACGTGATCTCGCGCGAAGAGCAGGATAAGCTCTACAAGCGCTCGCCCTACAACGTCGTACGGCTGATTCTCAACCAGGAGCCGGAGCCCTACGACAGCGTCGCGCAGCTATTCGACGAATGGCAGCGCGAGGGCATTCTCGTGCGCGACGAAAAGCCGTCGATTTACTTTTTGCGCCAGCGCTTCATCCTCAAGGACAAACAAGAAAAAGAGCGCTGGGGTTTCCTCGCCGTCGCGCGGCTGGAGGATTTTTCCAGCGGCGCGATCCGGCCCCACGAGGGAACGCTCGCGGCCCCGAAAGAAGACCGCCTGCGCATCATGCTGTCGACGCACGCGAACTTAAGCCCGATCTTCGCCCTCTACGACGACCCGAAGCAGACGATCAACAAACTTCTCGCCGAGCATACGCAAGGCAGCGCGCCGCGCTTGGAAGCGAAAGAGGAAAAAAACGGGACGTCCCGGCTGTGGCGCATCGACGATCCCGAGCTGATCGCGATGGCCCGTCGCGAGATGGCCCAGGCGCCGCTCTTCATCGCCGACGGGCACCACCGCTATGAGGCGGCGCTCAACTACCGCGACCGCAGGCGCGCGGAAACGCCCGGCGCCACCGGCCGCGAGGCGTTTAACTATATTATGATGTTTTTCGGCAACACGCGCGACGAGGGGCTCGTCATCCTGCCGACGCACCGGCTCGTGCGCGCGCTGCCGCCGATACCGTTTCAGCAGCTCGAAGAGGAGCTGATGCGCTATTTCTACATCGAGCCTTATCCCAAGAACGCCGAGGGGCAGCGCGCGTTCCTGCGCGCGCTGCAGACGCAGGGAAAGAAGCATCGCGTGATCGGCGCTTCGTTCAAGCGCGACCCGCGCTATCTGATCATAAGATTGAAAAACAAAAGATTCATGCAGCGGCTAGCGGGCGATTTAAGCGCGCCGCTGCGCGAGCTCGACGTCAGCGTGCTGCACCGTTTGGTCCTCGACCACATTTTCGGCTTCAAGCCGGAAGATCAGGTCAAGGACGGCGCGATCAGCTATTCTCAGGACGAAGAAAAAGTCTTGCAGGCGCTCGACAAGGAAGACTACGCCGCGGCCTTCATCTTAAACTCGACGAAGGCCGAGGAGATCATGGCCGTCTCGGTCGGCGGCGAAAAGATGCCCCAGAAAA
>DATFWH010000088.1:0-5809 GCA_035259465.1 Binatia bacterium | reverse complement strand
ATCCCGGCCAACGGAATGGTTTTCGACAAAAAAGGCGAGACGCTCTACGTCGCCGATACGGCGCGCGGCGCGATCTGGAAAGTTCCCGTCGAGGCCGGCGGCAAGGCGGGCAAGCCCGCGCTCGTCGCGCAGAGCCCGCTGCTCGAAGGCGCCGACGGTCCGGACTTCGATCCGCAGGGCCGCCTCTGGGTCGCCGCCAACGAGCGCAACGCCGTCGTTATGGTCACCCTCGACGGCAAGGTCGAGGAGATCACCAAGAACGACAGCAAAGGCCCGCTCGAATTTCCCACTTCGGTCGTCTTCGTCGGCAATACCGCCTACGTCAGCAACTTTGACACGCCGCGGCGCGACAACCTCGCCGCCGACGGCAAGACCTCGCTCGACGGCATCGGCGCGTCGATCGTGAAAATCGAGCCGTAAACAAAGGAGAGCCAATGGCCGACGAGATCAAGTTCCGCATCCGCCACACCATGCTGCCGGTCGCCGACATGGAGCGCGCGGTCGATTTTTACACGCGCCTTCTCGGCATGGATATCATGCGCATCCGCGAAGAGCCGGAGAAAAAGCTCCGCACGTACTACATCGGCTACGGCAGCGAGGACGACGGGCCGGCGCTGGAGCTGATCGAGACCGCCGGCCCCGACGCAAGCGTGAAGATGGAGCCGTGGAACGGCCACGTCGCGCTCTACGTCTCGGATCTCGCCACCCTAGCTAAGAAGCTGAAAAAAGCCGGCGTCGAGTTTCTCAAGGAGCCGTGGCACAACCGGCCGGGCAAGCCCGACCTGATGGCGTTCATCCTGGACCCTGACGGCTACATGATCGAGTTGACCGAGCGTTACGGCAAAACCGGGCCGCCGGTGAAGCGGCGTTAGGAACCCGCCAGCTTTTCAATCAGCCGCCACGCCAGTCCCGAAACAATGAAAAGATAAAGCGCGAAGAGCGCGAGCGTGATCAGAAGATTCTTCTTCCACTCGCGGCTGAGGACGATCCCGAAGGGAATTCCGATCACGAAGCCGATGATGTGCGCGGCGTAGGCGACATTGTGCTGGTAGCCGGGGATGCGGCTCGGGTCGTAGACGATTGCCACATTGTAGAAAAAGTAGATGATCGCGACGAGCCCCTGCGGCGCGAGGAAGAGAAAGGAAAATCTCAGCGGCGCGACGAGCATGACGCAGGCGGCGACGGTGAAGATCGCCGCCGAGGCGCCGAGCATGCCCGTGCCCGGCGGCATGAACGGCAGGCTGAGCAGGAATGCGAGAATCCCGCCGCAGAAAAATACCGCGAGGTATTTGACCGGGCCGACGTTTTTCTCCAGCGTATTGCCGAAAACGAACAGGAACAGCATGTTGCCGAAGAGATGCAGCGGGCTCGCGTGGACGAAGAGCGCCGGGAAGAGCGTCCACGGCCGGCCTTGCGAAAGATTGGTCGAGCTGAAGATCAGCGCGCGCTCGGCGAGCGCCGGCGGCTGCTGCCACGCCCAAACGCTGGCGAGGATACAGGCTAGGATCAAGAAATAGTTGGCGCGCATCTAAACCGTGCGCAGCGCTCGGGCGAGGTTGGTCAGCATCTCGATAAAGTCGTCGAGCGAGTTCTGCCGCGGCGAAGCGCCGAGATGCGGCGTGATCACGACGTTCGGAAAACGAAGCAGCGGATCGTCGGCGTGTCCGGGCTCGTCGTACGGCACGTCGAGGCCGAAGCCGCCGATTCTGTCGGACGCGAGCGCGTCGAGCAGAGCCGCGCGGTCTATAAGCTGAGGCTGCGAGACGTTGATCAGCAGCGCGCCGCCTTTGAGGATATTCAATTCCCGGCGGCCGATGATGCCGCGCGTGCTCGCGGTGTCCGGCAGATGCAGGCTCACGACGTCGGATTGCGCGAGCAAATCTTCGAGAGTCGTATAACTTGCGTGATAGTCCGTCTCTTCGCGGGCGGAGAGCCGGCGCCGCTGCGCGTAGACGATGCGCATGCCGAAAGCATGCGCGCGGAGCGCCATCTCCCGGCCGATCTCGCCCATGCCGACGATGCCGATCTGCCTGCGATAGAGGGTTAGCGTATTAGGGACGCGGCCCCAGTTGCCGTTGGCGGTGTGCTCCCGGTCGAAGACCGCCGGGTCGTAGCCTGCCGCGTGGAGCTGCTCGACGCTGATGAGGTTCGCGCTCTCGTGGATTTTGCGCGCCAGCGCGAGCATGAGCGCGAAGGCGTGCTCCGCCGTCGCGACGTTGGCGCGCCGCTTGAGCGTGAGCACGCGCACGCCCGCTCGCTCGCAGGCGGCGCGATCGATCGCGGTCGTCACCGCGCCGTATTTCTGAACGATCCGGAGCGCGCCTCCCGCGGCGGCGATCTCCTTCTCACCGACGGCGAAGCTTTCGACCGCGGCGACGGTCGCGCCGGCGAGATTGGCGGCGAAGTCCGCCTCGTCCTTGACCAGCCTGACCTCCGATGGATAAAGAGCGCCGACTTCCTTCCGCAGCCGCGCGAGCCAGCCGGAAAAATCGGGCAGGTCGTGGGCGACAAAATGCGCGAACGCGGCGGTGCGCGCCGGCGGCGTCGCGGGGTCGAGAATGATCTGGAACAACCGTATCCAGGGATCGTCTTCGACGGCGAGGATCATTCCGGGTCGACCTTCAGCGCGTTCAACACGCGCGTGAGCATATTGTAGGCGCCGACGAGCATCGTAAGCTCGACAGTCTGGCGCTCGCTGAAATGCTTTCTCGCTTCGGCGAAGACCGCGTCGGGGACGTCGATATCGCGCGTCATCGCGTCCGTGTAATCGAGCAGCGCGCGCTGCCTGGCGTCGAAGACGCCGGAGCCGCGCCAATCGGCGAGCGCGTCGATCTGCGCCTGCGTCAGCCCCTCTTTCAGCGCGTACTGTCTCGTATGCGTCTTGAGCACGTAATCGCAGCGGTTGAGAACCGCCACGCGCATGATGACGAGCTCGCGGCACGCGCCGTCGATCACCGTACCGAAGCGCGCCGCCTGGTTGAGATTGAACCACGCCTCGGCGAGCGCCGGGCTGTGGAGCATCAGGCGGTAGATGTTGATCAGCCGGCCCCGCGCGCCGCGGATCTCGTCCACGAGCGAGGCGATATCTGCATTGTTTTCATCGATCGGCGGAATGCGCGCCATGGGGGTCTCTCCGCGCCAAAGCTTATAAACCCGCGCCCGCGCTTGCAAGAAGCTGCGTTGACTCGCCTACGCCGCCGGTGTTATCCATGCCGAAGAAGGGAGAAAACGATGGCGCTTCACGCGAAAAAGCAGGACGTTCCGGAGCGCAAGGCGACGCGCAGCGGCGGCGAGGGCGAAGGCTCGATGGTCTCGTTCAAGGGCTACGGCAACGAGTGCAGCCTGATGGTCGCGACGCGCGCGCCGGGCTACCATACGCGGCCGCACGTGCACGAATCCGAGCAGATCAACTATATCCTCGAAGGCGAGATCTGGTTTTTCGTCGAGCAGCAGGGCTACCACTGCAAGAAGGGCGACTTCCAGCGCGTGCCGGCGAACAAAATCCATTGGGCGTGGAACCGCTCCGACAGGGAGGCGGTCGTCGCCGAAGCGCACGCGCCGGGGCTCATCGGCGAGCGCGCCGGCGCGGGCGCCGTGGCGCTGTTCGACGAGGGCGAGCGGCCCGCGCTCCGCAATCCCGGCACCAACCGCTACGTCGACTACGACTCCGCCAAGGTCGAGGCGAAATACAAATAGGATGCGGCTCCGCTTCATTATCGCTGCTTTCGCCCTCTTGACGCTCGGCGTCGCAGCACCCCATGCGCAAGAGCCGATGCGCATCCGCTACGGCGTCACGGCGTCGATCGGACATCTGCCGGTCGTCGTCGGCCGCGACTCCGGTATTTTCAAGAAGCACGGCTTCGACGTGGAAGTCATCCACATCCGCGGCGGCGCGCTCATTACCGCGACGATCATGAGCGGCAGCGTACAGTTCTCCGGGGCCGGCGCGGAGTCGGTGGTCGCCGCGCGCATCGAGGGCGCCGACGTCGCGCTGCTCGCCTGCCCCGCCGACCAGGACGCGGTCTATCTCATCGCGCGACCGGAGATCAAAACTCCGGCCGACCTCAAAGGGAAAACTACCGCAGTGACGCGCCTCGGATCGACGACGCACTTCTATCTGCGCGCCGCGCTCAGCCAGGTCGGGCTCGACGAGAAGGATCTCACGATTCTCCAGCTCGGCGCCGGGGGGGAGATCGCAGCGGCGATGCTGGGCGGGCGAGTGACGGCCGCGGCGCTCACGATCCACAACGCCTACCCGTTCATGCAGATGGGCTGGCCGATCCTGGCGGATTTATCCAAAACCGATTTCATCTATCCGTCCTCGTGTGTCGCGACCAGCCGGGCGCTGATCAAGAGCAGCGGCTCGATGGTCGAGCGCTTTCTCCGCGGCTACACCGAGGCGATTCGCATGATCAAAAAAGACATCCGCTTCGCCGAGCGCACGATCAGAAAATGGCAGCGCGAGGCCGACCCGGTCGTCGTGAAAAAGACGATCGAAATCTACGCGCCGCTCTTCAAGGCGACGCCGAATGTGCCCGATCGAGGCATCGAGGCGGTCCTGCGAGAGCTCGCGCGGCGCCGGCCGGTGCCGAAAGAATTTCAAAATCTCGAGCTCTATCGCGACCAGGCGCCGCTGGAGCGTTTGGTGCGCTCCGGCTGGATCGAACAGCTCTATAAAGACTCGTGAAGCGCATCGCCCTCGTTACCGGCTCGATCATTCTCGTCGTCCTGCTCGCGTCCGTCGTCGGCTTTCATTTCGCCGTCGCCAAGCTGAAAGAGCGCGTCGTCGCCGCGCTCGGCGCGGGCAGTGAGCTCAAGCAGCTGCACGTCCGCTGGAACGCGATCGAGCTCGTCGGCCTCGCCGTGCCGGGGCCGAAGGGCTGGCCGACCGCGCGCACGCTCGAAGCCGAGCGCGTCAAGCTCGTGCCGAGCTTGCGCAGCCTGCTCTCGAACGACCTCAAAATCGCCGCGATCGAGATCGAAAGACCGTACCTGTCCGTCTATCGAACGCCGGGAAAAGTCGCGCTCGCTCCGACGATCCTTCACGCGGGCGAGACGCCGGACGGCGAGAAAGCGTCGACGCGCACGGTGACGATCGACCGCATTACCGTGCACGACGGCGTCATGGAGATTTACGACGCGACCGTCGGTCCCAAGGTGGTCAAGACGCGGCTCGAAGCGATCGAGGCGACGGTCAAAGACGTGGTCGCACCGGCGCTCAACGACAAAGCGGAATTCGACATCGACGCAGTCGTCAAAGGCGCCCGCCGCGACGGAAAAGTTAAAGTCAACGGCTGGGTCGCGCAGCACGGACGGGATTCCTCGTCGCATATCGTGCTCGACGGCGTCGACATGGTAAGCCTCCAGCCTTATCTCGCGCGCCAAGGCGACGTGCGCGTCGAGCGCGGCAGCCTCGATCTGAATTTAAAGTCGGAGGTGCGCAACAACCAGCTCGACGGCAAAGGGAAAGTCGTCCTGCGCGACTTGCAGCTCGCGCAATCGAGCGGCTTCATGGGGACGTTCATGGGCGTGCCACGGAACGCGGTCGTGAATTCGCTCAAAGACCACAACGGCGTGATCGACCTCGATTTCACTCTCAAGGGCGACGTCAGCCGCCCGAACTTCTCGATTAACGAGGCGCTCTCGACGCGCATCGCCACCGGCCTCGCCGGCTCGCTCGGCGTCTCGGTCAAGGGATTGGTCGAGGGCGTCGGCGGTCTCGGCGAAAAAGGCGTCGAAGGCGTCGGCAAGGCCGCCGGCGGCATCGGCTCGACGATCAAAGATATCTTTAAATAGGAATCGGGGGTTA
>DATFWH010000087.1:0-13429 GCA_035259465.1 Binatia bacterium | reverse complement strand
GCTGCGCGAGCGCCGCGGCGACATCCCGCAGCTCGTCGGCTATTTCATCGACAAGATCAACCGCGAGATGGGCACGCGGGTCTCGGGCATCTCGCCCGACGCGCTGAAGCTGCTCGAAGACCACGCCTGGCCGGGAAACGTGCGCGAGCTCGAAAACGCGCTCATCCGCGCGGCGGTCCTCTCGCCCGGCGCCGTGCTCTTCCCGAAGGATTTCACGTTCCACAACAGCCGGCCGGGCGAGCCGCCGCCGGCCGTCGATCATCTGTCGCTCGAAGAAATCATCCACCACAAGCTGGAGGATTATTTCCAGCGCACCAAGGGCGTGGACGTCGACAACCTCTACTCGCTCGTGATCGAGCGCGTCGAGCGGCCGCTGATCGAGCTCACGCTCAGAAAGACCGGCGGCAACCAGATCCGCGCGGCGGAAATTCTCGGCATCAACCGCAACACGCTCAGAAAAAAAATCTCCGAGCTCCATATCGTCGTGAAAAAAGAGGATTGATCGGCCCATGACGCCAGGCCGTCTCCCCTCTCCGCTGTACGCGATTCTCGACATCGGATTGTGCAGGGGCCGCGCTCCCGTCGAGATTCTGCGCGAGTTCTTGACCGCCGGCGTGAAATTAGTCCAGCTTCGCGCCAAGGATTGCGACTCGAACGCCTTCTTCACGCTCGCCAAGGCGGCACGCGAATCCACGCGCAGCGCGGGCGCGAAGCTGATCGTCAACGATCGACTCGACATCGCGCTCGCCGTCCGCGCGGACGGCGTCCACCTGGGGCAGGAAGACCTGCCGCTCGCGGCCGCGCGGAAACTGGCGGGAGATAAATTGATTGTCGGCGTCTCCACGCACGACCTCGAACAGGCGCGGCGCGCCGAGGCCGGCGGCGCCGACTATATCGGCTTCGGCCCGATCTTCGCTACTACGACGAAAGCTACGAGCCATTCCCCGCGCGGGCTTGCGATGCTGCGCGAGATCAGCGACGCGGTAAAAATTCCCGTCGTCGCGATCGGCGGCATCAACGAGCAGAACGTCGCGCAAGTCTGGCAAGCCGGCGCCGCCGGCGCCGCGATCATCAGCGACTTGATGGCCGCCGAGAATGCGGGTAAGAAAATCGAGCGTATAATGAGCTTCGCCGGACCTTAAATACTTGGGAACGTGTCGCGTTTCACAACCGGAGTCCGCGCCATGAACAAAATCTCCGCCGTCTGTCTCTTCGCGCTGCTGCTTCTCTCCGCGTGCGGCTATTTTAGCGGCTTCTTCAATAAGGCTCCCGCCGAGGTCTCGAAAGCCGGATCGATCGGCGCGGTCTCCCTTCTCGGCGATCAGGTGAACATCGCGCCCGACAAAGACGAAGCCGTGGACTTGGGCCTCGACCGCTTCGCCGTCGAACAGCTAAAGACGAGCGTCACCGAAAAGACCAAGCTCCGCTTCGTCAATGTCAATTACAAATACGCCGACTTCGAGCCCATGTATCGCGCGACGACGCGTACGCCCTATGCGGACTACGACCTCGGCGAGGTCCGCGAAGCCCTGTCGCGCCTCAAAAAAACCCCCGGCGTCGACTTGTTGATCCTCGTCGCAAAGTCCCGGCGCGATATGGGCGGCGGCCAGTTCGTCCGCGGCGCCGCGCTCGCCAACCGCTCGTCGCTTCTCGGCCGCAGCGGCCCCGTAGCCGTTCTCGCGGCCAAGGTCGCGCTCGTCGACATGAACGAGTTCAAGATTCTGTCGACGGCGGAGATCAACCAGCAGCAAGACCTTGAGAAAGGCTTTCACACGGACGGCTTGAAATCCGCACCGCCGGAGCAGCTCAAATTCCTCGAAGTCTTCTACAAGAGCGCGCTCGTCACGGAGCTCGACCGCGCCGTCAAAAGCTTCGGCCTGCCGCCGGGGGGAAAGTGATTCGGAAAGCCGCTGCGTGAGGCTGGATACACCCGCAGAATACAATGATCATCTGGGTGATATTGGCCTCCGTTATAGCTTTTGCAGCCTTGTTATTGTCCTTCCGCGATAAGGCCTCCACTTGGCTGCTGCGGTATCCCTCAACGGCTCCGATAGGGCATGCGCTTAGACGTTTCAAGCCCGTTTCGCGCTACGCCGCCGATTATACCGATAAGGAGCGGCAGGAATTCCAAGAAACCTTCAAAGTTCTCTCGGCAAGACATCGTCCATATGATCTGGCGGCAGCGGCGGTTTTGCTCGCATTGATTTTATTCATGGCGCTACGCGATCTTATTCCGGCATCGTGGCCTTTCTGGATCAGCACTGTGATGCTGGTAATCTTCTGCGGCCTGCTTCTGATTATTGTCCCGCTGTTCGGGCTGGCTGGATCCTTGGGCTGTCCGGCTTGCACTAATCGAGTACGTGCTCTTGAAGTGCATTGTCCCGTATGCGGCGCCGTCTTACCGGAAAAAACGAGATTTCTTGTCTTGAAGTGCCTCTCGTGTGGTCAACAATTTGGAAGAAAGAGCCGGCATAAAATCCGATTTTGCACTCATTGCGGCATCCAACTCGATCCGAGTGGGTCGGTAAAAAATCGCATCCAGTTGCTACGCGGTTACGATTGACGACCGTCGCCATCGCGCGATATGAACGCTCAGAGCATAAAGGAGACATCCGTGAGACAAAAGTTCACTTCGCTCTATTTCGCCCTGGCTTTATTGTTGATCGGCGCCATCGCGTGGTCCCAATCCGAATCCCACAAGATGATCAAGCCGGACGATCTAAAATGGGCCGACGTGGCGTCGATGCCGCCGGGCGCAAAGATCGCGGTTATCGAAGGGCCGCTGGACGGAAAAGGGCCGATCGCTTTTCGCATCAAGCTCCCCGCGAATTACGACATACCCGCGCACTGGCATCCCACGACCGAGCATGTGACGGTCCTCTCCGGCACGCTCAACCTCGGCCTCGGCGACAAGCTCGATAAAAATAAAACTTCGCCGCTGCCCACCGGCGGTTTCGCCATCATGCCGGCCAAGATGCACCATTTCGCCTGGACGAAGGAAGAGACGGTGCTCCAGGTCCACGCCGCGGGGCCATGGAAGTTTAATTACGTCAATCCCGCCGACGCGCCGAAGAAGAAATAGGGGCAGCTTATGATGAGAGCCGGACTATATTTAACGATCTTGGTCGGCGCGCTATTGATTTCTTCTGTCACATTCGCGGCGCCCGAGCCGCAGTCGCAGCAGGCGAAGGAGGTCAAGGCGATGGTCGATCGGGCCGCCGCGCTGATCGACAAGAAAGGCAAAGAGGCTTTTCCGGAATTCAGGAAAAAAGGCGGCGAATGGTTTAAAGGCGACACCTACCTTTTCGTGGCCGACATGAAGGGAATCACTCTCGTCAACGCGGGCTTTCCCGCCGAGGAGGGTCAAAACAGGCTCGAATTTAAGGACGCCGACGGAAAGCCTTTCATCCGCGAGATCATCGCTATGCTGAAAAAGCAGGACTCGGGCTGGATCGATTACGCATGGCCCAAGCCCGGCGAAACCAAGCCGTCGAAGAAGTCGGCGTACGTCAAGAAGGCCAAGCTGGGGAAAGAGACGGTGTACGTCGGCGCGGGGATTTATACGAATTGAGGAGGTCCCTATGGCCGAACAAGCTCTTAAAGGCAGCTGCCTTTGTAAAGCCGTCCAGTACGAGATCCGCCCGCCGTTCATCCGCTTTTCGCACTGCTACTGCTCGCGCTGCCGGAAGGCGACCGGAACGGTGCGCGGCACCAACATCGCGGTCGCCCTCGATCAGTTCAAATGGATTTCGGGCGAGGATCTTATCCACCGCTACGATCTGCCTGAGGCGCGGAGCTTCTCGACGGCGGTCTGCACGCGCTGCAATTGCCCCGTGCCCAAGCCGACGCGGGCGCGCGAGCACATGATCGTGCCGTCCGGCAGCCTCGACGATCCGCCGCCGATGGGCCCTTCGGCGCACCGCCAGTGGGGCAGCCGCGTGAGCTGGGCAGCGATCGACGAGTCGCACCTGCCGGTGTCGGAATAGATTTCCGTCCCGCATTTTGTCGTAGGAGGCTGAATGAAACGATTGCTGATGGCGGCTCTGTGTGTCTTCTCGCTGGCAGGATGGGGTCGTCCGGTGCTGTCGCAAGAAAGCCTTACTCCTGAAAAACGGCAGGATATCGCCAAGCTCCTCGAAATATCAGGCGCGGCGAGCATGGGTAAGCTATTCGGACAAGTAATGGCGAAACAAATGTTCGAAACGATTCGCAGCCTACGGCCTGACATTCCAGCCGAAATTCTAAAGCTTCTCGAAGAGGAGCTCACGAGCGCAGTAGAGCAGGCACTGTTCGACAAGGGCGGATACCTTGAGATCGCGACGACGATTTACGGCAAATATCTATCGCACGACGACATCAAAGGCCTGTTGGCGTTCTACGCAACGCCACTCGGTCAGAAAACGATATCAGTGATGCCGATCATCGCGCAGGAAAGTATAGCCGCGGGAAAACAATGGGGCGAAGCGATTGGCCCCGTGATTATGGAAAAAGTCATCGCGCGATTCCGGCAGAAAGGAATCGAGTTGTAAGCTTTCCGTCGCGCCTCCGTGACGTAACCGCACATACCCGCAGCACCCAAAACGCTTAAAGCCTTTCCACCCCTGCACGCCGGTGGTTTTTCCCAGCTATTTCCAGGCAATCACCCTATTGCTGCTCTTCGCAGGGACCGCGACAATAGACCGTAATATCCGGAGGTGCAGATGGCAAACGCGGTCGCAGCGCTCTTTTCCAATCATAGCCCTTACGAGCCGGCTCTTCATGCGGCGCGCTGGCACGCAGCCCATACGCTGGTGGGGCTCTCGATCGCGCTCCTGCCCGGGCAGCTACTGCGGCAGTTGCGCTACGGCCTTTTGCGGCTGTCGGAGATTTTTTACGAACGGCGCTACGGCATCGTCTCCGGCGGGGAGATTCTCGCAAGCGAGCTCGGCTTCACCGAGAAGTGCTGCCACGACTACCAGGCCACGAGCTACGTGCGCTTCCGCCAGCTCATGAAGCAGATCGCCATACGCGATGACGAGGATGTCTTTCTCGACTACGGCTCCGGCCTGGGGCGCGCGGTCATTCTGGCCGCGACCTATCCGTTCCGCAAAGTTATCGGCGTCGAGCTCGCAACCGATCTCCATGCGCGCGCCGCCGATAACGTCCGCCGCGCCGTCCAACGGCTCCGCTGCCGCGACATCGAGCTCTATAACGTGGACGCGCGGCGCTTCCGCATTCCGCCCGAAGTGACGGTGATTTATCTCTGGAACCCGTTCGACGGCGAAGTCTTGCGCGAAGTCTTCGGCAATATCCAGCGGTCGATCGTCGAATACCCGAGAACGGTCACGATTCTTCATTTGAGCCCGTCGAACCCGACGGCGCTCGACGTCATCAAAGACGGCCTCCCCTGGCTCAGGGAAACCAAGCGCATTCGCTTCGGCCGGCAGTCGCTCGCCGTTTTCTATACCTGCGGCGCGGCCGAGGCGGCCGCTACGGCCGCCTCCGTCACACCGCTGGCCCAAGCCGTGTAGGGCTGCTAAGCTTCCGCCTGCATGGCGGAGTCGAACGGACGTCATCTCAACGCCCCTGTTGGAACGCTATTCCCGCCGACGGTCTGCATCGACCGCGCCGCCGTTCGTAGCATTTGTCGCCGCCGGAGGAGACTATGGATTCCGTAAAGGACGAAGCCTTGTCGTACGAGTGCGAGCGTCGGGTCGCGCACGTCGTGCGACCGGATTTTCGCATCACGGAGCTGCAGTTGTCGACGGCGCAGAAAATCCCGTGGCATTGCCATACGAACGTCAGGGATACCGTCTACGTCGTCGCGGGAGAGATCAAGCTTTTTCTGCGCGACCCGAAAGAAGAGATTCGCCTCCTGCCGGGCGAAACCTATTCGATCGCGCCGCGGCGGCCTCACCTCGTCGTAAATAGCGGCGCTGCGTCGGCGATTTTCTTTTTGCTGCAAGGGATCGGCGCGTACGACTTCGTCCGCCTGCCATGACGGAACCCGAAGGCCGGCATTCCATCGCACGCGTCCGGCGCGCCTGGTATGCCGCCTGCGCGTCGGTCGAGCTCGGCGAGAAGCCGCTCGCGCGCACGATCCTCGGCACGCCTATCGTATTGTTTCGCGCCGCCGGCGGAAGGTCCGCGGCGCTGCTCGACCGCTGCGCGCACCGCAACGCGCCACTCTCGCTCGGCCGTACGGTTCGCGGCGAGCTCGAATGCGCTTACCACGGCTGGCGCTACGACGGCTCGGGAACGTGCGTCAATGTGCCGGGGCTTATCGGCGATGCGGAAAAGACGCCGCGCACCGTGCCGCGCTTCCCGGTGCGCGAGCAGGACGGCTATGTCTGGGTGTATGCCGAAGCGAACGTCGAGCCCGATACCGTTCCGGCTCGCCTGCCGCCGGCGGCGCAGGGCTACACCGAGGTCCGCCGCTCCGTCGAGGTCGAGAGCACGCTCTACGCGGCGCTCGAGAACGCGCTCGACGTGCCGCACACGGCGTTTCTGCACAAGGGGCTTTTCCGCGGCGCCGGCGCGAAGAAGCGCATCCAGGTGCGCGTAACGCGCACAGCGGATCGAGTAGAGGCCGAATATATCGGCGAGCCGCGACCGGAAGGTCTCGCGGGCAGGCTCCTCTCCCCTTCGGGCGGCGTCGTGACGCACTTCGACCGCTTCATCCTGCCGTCGATCGCGCAGGTCGAGTATCGTCTCGGCGACGAAAACCATTTTCTCATCACGACGCTGTGCACGCCGGTCGAGGATTTCCGCACGCGGCTCAACGCCGCGATCCTTTTCCGCACCCGCTTTCCGGGCCGGCTCGTTCAGCTATTTATCGAGCCGGTGGCGCGGCGGATATTCAACCAGGACGCGGCGATGCTGAAGCGCCAGAGCGAGGCCGCGCGCCGCTTCGGCGGCGAGCACTATACCTCAACCGAGATCGATGTGCTGGGACTGCAGATCTGGCAATTGCTCAAGCGCGCGGAGCGGGGCGAACCGCCCCCGGAGGACTGGCGACGGGAATTCGAGATGGAGGTATGAAGCTCGTCCTGCTACCGGGGCTTGACGGGACGGGAATTTTGTTCGAGCCGCTCCTCGCGGCGTTGCCTGAAAATCTTCATCCGATGGTTCAGTCCTATCCGAGGGACGAGCCGTTGTCGTACGAGGAGCTGCTGCCCTCGATTCAAGCGCAGCTTCCCGTGGGCGAGCCGTTCATCGTGCTCGGCGAATCGTTTTCCGGCCCGCTCGCGCTGCGCGTCGCCGTGGCGCGGCCGCCCGGGCTGAAGGCGATCATTTTGTGCGCGTCGTTCGTGCGCAACCCGGTCCGGCTGTTTCCCTCGTGGTGCCGGCCGTTAATCCGGTCGTTCCTTTTCAGCCGTTATTTCCTCCCGGTTCGCGCGCTGATCGGCGGCTACTCCGGCCCCGACCTGCTGCCACTGGTCAAGCGCGCGAAGGTCATCTCTCCCGCCGTGCGGGCGGCGCGGGCGCGGGCGATCGTCGGCGTCAACGTCGAGGATGCGCTCGCCGCCTGCCGCGTGCCGATCCTATATATTGCAGGGTCGCAAGACCGGGTGGTCCCGAAACATAATCTCGCCCGCGTCAAGGCGATCAATCCGGGCGTCAAGGTCGTTGTTCTGCAAGCGCCGCATCTCGTGCTCCAGGCCGCGCCGGAGGCGGCGGCGCGGGCGATCGCGGAATTTGCCGCCTCGGTAGCATCCAGCTAGCACAAACAAAGAAAGCCGTCGTGCGCGGCAGGGATGTCGCGCGCGACGGCCGTCTTCATTCGACTCGCCGTACTAGCGGCGAGCCCGTATCAATAGAAAGCGGCGCTATTTCTTCTTGCGCTTCCGCGGCGGCACCTTCGCGCCGGAGCGGCGCGCTTCCGAAAGACCGATCGCAATCGCCTGCTTGCGGCTGCGCACGCGCCGGCCCGACCGGCCGCTCTTCAGCTTGCCGCGTTTGCGCTCGCGCATCGCCCTGCGAACCTTCTGCTGCGCTTTCTTTCCATATCTCGCCATAACTGGCACCCCCTTGAGATTTGTTGCAGCGGAAATGCTCCGCTGATTAAGTGTGGCACCTTCACGGGGGTGTTTGAAGATAGGTCGGGATTTTTTGCGCAAGGCTAAAAACGTTGCGGTGAAGTAAGATCGGCGTCGAAATCGCTATGCCTCTTCGGCCTCTTCGTAGTCGTAGTCGCGCTCGCTCAGATCGACGAAGCGCGTGTACTGATTGAGGAAGGTGAGCCGCACGGTGTCGATGGGGCCGTTTCGCTGCTTGGCGACGATGATCTCGGCGATGCCCTTGTCGGGCGAGTTCTGGTTGTAAACCTCGTCGCGGTAGATGAACGCGATGACGTCGGCGTCCTGCTCGATCGCGCCGGACTCGCGGAGGTCGGCCATCATCGGCCGGCGGTCGCCGCGGTCTTCGACGCGGCGGTTGAGCTGCGAGAGCGCGATCACGGGCACGCGCAATTCCTTGGCGAGCGCTTTCAGAGAGCGCGAGATCTCGGAAATCTCCTGCTCGCGGTTACTCGCCGTGCCCATGCCGCGCATCAGCTGGAGATAGTCGACGATCACCAGGCCGATCTTCTTTTCCTTGTCGCGGATCAGGCGGCGCGTTTTCGCGCGCAGCTCCAACACGGAGATCGCCGGGGTGTCGTCGATGAAAATCAGCGCCTCGTGCAGCTTTCCCGCGGCGTTGGCGAGCTTCGGAAAATCGCGCTCGCCCAAATAGCCCGCTCGCACTTTCGAATTGTCCACCTGCGCTTCCGAGCAGAGCATGCGCAGCACGAGCTGCTCGCGCGCCATCTCCAGTGAGAAGACGGCGACGCCGACGCCGGCGTTCAGCGACGCATGGGCCGCGATATTGAGCGCGAAGGCGGTCTTCCCCATGCTGGGCCGGCCGGCGATGATGATCAGCTCCGATGGCTGCAGGCCGGCGGTGAGCTTGTCGAGGTCCTTGAAGCCGGTCGGCACGCCCGTGACGAGCTCTTTTCTCTCGTAGAGCCGCTCGACGGCCTTGAGAGTGTCCTTGATCATGTCGCCGACGGATATAAACGACGACTTGATCTTCTTTTCGGCGATGTCGAAGATGACTTTCTCGGCTGAGTCAAGGAACTCGTCCACGCTTCCCTGCTCCTCGAAGCCGCGCGTCGCGATCTCGGTGGCGGAATCGATGAGCTGCCTGAGGATCGCCTTCTCCCTGATGATGCGCGCATAATAAGCGATGTTTGCGGCGGTCGGGACCTGATCGGCGAGCGAAGCGAGATAGGTCGAGCCGCCGACCGCGTCGAGGTCGTGCTTCCCTTTCAGGAGCTCGCTCAGCGTAATCAGATCGACCGGCTCGTTCCGGTCGGTAAGCTCCATCATGGCGCGGAAAATTTTTCGGTGGGACTCGCGGTAGAAATCGACCGGAGCGAGGATCTCGAGAACGCGGTTAATCGCCTCGTTCTCGAGCATGATGCCGCCGAGGACCGAGGCCTCGGCTTCCAGATTTTGCGGGGGAAGCTTGCGGAGGTTCTCGTCTACCGAGGCCATCGGGGTTTCGTTCGATCAAAAGAAAAGATGAAGCCGAGTGTCGAATGTAAACTTGAACGGCGAAGGAAAGCAAGAAAAATTTTCGCTCAGCGCAAAAAATTATTTTCTACGCGGCGAAGGCGCGTCACTCGCCGGCGAGCTCGCGCGCGAGAAAGTCGACTGCTAGCGGCCAGGCGAGCTCCGCCGCGTGCGGATGGTAGCCCGGCGTGCCGGGATCGACGAAGCCGTGGCCGCCGAAGGGAAAGAAATGCCATTCGAGGCTCTGTCCATTACTGGAGAAGGCGTCCCACATCTTGCGTTGGACGGGAACGGTCGTCACGATATCGTCCGCGCCGTATAAAACGATCGACGGACATTTAAAACGCTGCACCGCTTCCCACGGCGGAATCGGCCGCATCGCGGTCGGCGGCTCGTCGCGCACCGTCGGATAATAACCCAAAAACGCGCGCACCTCCGGCGTCGCGGCGATGAACTGAATCGCGAGGCGCCCGCCCATGCAATAGCCCGAGACCGCGACGCGTCGCGGGTCGACGTTGTGGCGCGCGAGCAGATAACGCCAGCCCGCCCCGATCGCCTGCACGAACTGCGCGTCGGAAGTCTTCGCCTGGATCGGCCTGCCGGTGTGAATGTGCGTCACGTCGGGATAGCCGACGAGCTCGAAGAGATTCGGCACGATTGCCGTGTAGCCCAATTTGGCGAACTTGAGCGCCTCGATCTTGATGTAATCCGTGACGCCGGTGTTCTGATGCACCATCAAGAGCGCCGGGCCGCGCTCTTTGCGCTCGGGGTAAGCGAGATAGCCGGGGATGGAATCTTTTTCCGCAGTAAGGACGCGCTCGACGATTTTCATGACCGGTTAAGCATCGATGTTTAACACCGCCGCGAAAGCACGACAAGAAAAATCATCGCCCTTCGCCGCAAAAGGGCGCAATGGCGCGCCAAAGATGTTCGGGGTCCTTCAAATCGCGCAAGACTACACGCGCGCCGGCCGCCTCGAGCGTCTCGATGTTGTACGGTCCGGTCGCGACGCCGATAAACTCGCAGCCGGTCGTGTGCGCGGCTTGTACGTCGCGCGGCGTATCGCCGATCAGGATGGTGTTCCGCGGCTCGCGGTCGAACAGGCCGGCGAAGCGGCGGCGGGCGGCCGGCGGCAGCGCCTCGCGCAGCTCGCCGTCTTCCGAATAAGCGCCGCAGACGAACTGGTCGAAAGAGATTCCCGCCGTCTCGAGCTTTACGCGCGCGGTCGCCGCAGTCGAGCCGGTGAGGAGCCCGACGGCGCAATCTTTGATCGACCGTATCCGTGCGACGGCGCGGCTCGCACCCGGAAGCTCCGTGGCTGGATTCACCTTCAACTCGCGCTCCAAATTGCGCGCGTATATCGAGAAGGCGCGGTCGCGGCGCTGTTCGAGATCGTCCGGGTCTATATTCAGACGCCGGACGACTTCCATTAAAATCGCGGTGTCGGTCAGACCGGAGACCTCCTCGGCCTTGAAGATCGGGCAAGCGACGCCGAAGGCTTCCTGGAATGCGGCGGAAAATGCCCTTCCGGCGGCCTTGCCGCAGTCGACGAGTGTGCCGTCAATGTCGAACAGAACGAGGCTGTGGGGTGAGAATTTTGAATTTTGACTTTTGAGTTTTGAATCAAGCATTCAAGATTCAAAACTCATCATTTCGACGCTTCCAGCCGGCCGACGAGGTTTTTGAGCTGCTTTCTTAATCTTTGCGGCAGACGGTCGCCGAATTGCTTGAAGTGCTTTTCGATATCGGGAATCTCGGCCTTCCAGGCCGGAAGGTCGACATGAAACAATTCCTTAATATTCTTCGGCGGGATTTCGAGGCCGCGGAGATCGATATCGCTCTCGTTCGGCAAATAGCCGATCGGCGTCTCCTTCGCGCCCGCCTTGCCATCGAGACGCTCGCACATCCACTTGAGCACGCGGCTGTTGTCGCCGAAGCCCGGCCAGAGCCATTGGCCGTCGGCGCTCTTGCGGAACCAGTTGACGTAAAAGATGCGCGGCGCTTTGTCGCCGAGCTTATCGCCCATGTCGAACCAGTGCTGGAAATAATCCGCCATGTTGTAGCCGCAGAAAGGCGTCATGGCGAACGGGTCGCGTCGGAGGACGCCGACCTTGCCGATGATCGCGGCCGTGGTCTCCGACGCCGCGGTCGCGCCCATGAAGACGCCGTGGTCCCAGTCGTAGGATTCAGTGACAAGCGGTGTGACGCTGGAGCGCCGGCCGCCGAAGATGAAAATGTCGATCGGCACGCCCTCGGGCTTCTCCCAATCGCTGGAGATGCACGGACATTGATCCGCCGCGACCGTAAAGCGCGCGTTTGGATGAGCCGCCGGCTCTTTTTTCGCCGGCGTCCAGTCGTGGTGGCGCCAGTCGATCGCGTGCTTGGGCTTCGGCCCGTCCATGCCTTCCCACCACACGCCGCCTTCGTCGGTTAGCGCGCAGTTGGTGAAGATCACGTCGTCCTTGAGCGTAGCCATCGCCATCGGGTTCGACTGATTCGAGGTGCCCGGAGCGACGCCGAAAAAGCCGCTCTCGGGATTGATCGCGCGCAGCCGGCCGTCGGGGCCGATCTTCATCCAGGCGATGTCCTCGCCGATGGTTTCGCACTTCCACCCGGGAATCGTCGGAACGAGCATGGCGAGATTGGTCTTGCCGCAAGCGGAGGGAAACGCCGCGGCGATATGGTACTGCTTTCCTGTCGGACTCGTGAGCCGCATGATGAGCATGTGCTCGGCCATCCACCCTTCGCGCTTGGCCATCGCCGATGCGATGCGGAGCGCGAGGCACTTTTTGCCGAGCAGCGCGTTGCCGCCGTAGCCGGAGCCGTAGGACCAGATCAAATTCTCTTCGGGAAACTGGCTGATATATTTCTTATCCATCGGAGCGCACGGCCAGGAGGAATCCTTCTGACCTTTTTCCAGCGGCGCTCCGACCGAATGGAGACACGGGATGAAATCGCCGCCGGGGCCGAGCTGGTCGACGACTTTCTTTCCTATCCGCGTCATGATCTTCATGTTGCAGACGACGTACGGGCTGTCGGTGATCTCGACGCCGATCTTCGCGATCGGCGAACCGATCGGCCCCATGGAAAACGGGATCACGTACATGGTGCGGCCCTTCATGCATCCCTTGTAGAGGCCGCCCATCGTGCGCTTGAGCTCTGCCGGATCGATCCAGTTGTTGGTCGGTCCGGCGTCGTCCTTCGACCGGCTCGCGATGTAGGTGCGGTCTTCCGTCCGCGCGACGTCGCTCGGGTCCGAGCGGAATAGGTAGCTTTCCGGCGGCGACTTGAGCGGTGTCGCCATGCCGCCGGCGACCATTTCAGCGATCAGCCGCTCGTATTCGGCGTCGCTGCCGTCGCACCAGTAAACGGAATCGGGGGTGCAGACGTCGGCTGTCTCCTTCACCCATCGCTTTAATTTTTCGTTGCTTACACTATAAGCCATCGAAACTTTCCTCCGGAAATCACCGCAAAGGCAGGCAAACCTCAGCTTACTTAAGATTCTTAGGTTAAAACCGACGAAAAATCAATCTAGCGGCGCCGGATTCACGATCCGGGCGGCATCGTCGAGCTGTTGATGGCTGCCGAGCAGCACGAGAATGTCGCCGGCGGCGAGGCGAAATTCGGCCGGCGGATTCTGCGTCGAGACGCCGTCGCGCACGACGGCGATCACCGTAATGCCGCTCCGCTCGCGGAGCTCGATCTCGCCGAGGCTTTTCGCCGCCGCCGGCGAGCTGTCGGGCACGAGGACGGTGTCGGCGGTCGTGCCGGCGAGATACCGCCCGAGCTCATCGAGGCGTTTTCCTTCGAGCCTGAGGCCGCGCAGCGCGCCGTACTGCTCGCGGCGGATAAGATCCACCTGGAGCGAAATAATGTTTCTGGGCAGGTGATACTCC
>DATFWH010000086.1:0-4015 GCA_035259465.1 Binatia bacterium | reverse complement strand
CCCGGCAGGGATCGCTTGATCCGCTCCGCGGTGCCGGGATTGCGGAGATAGCTGACTGAGGCTTCGCCGACCGCCGAGTGTCCTTCGGCGCCGCGGAAGAGCTCGAGATATTTCGCCTCGCTGCGGCCGCCGCTGTTATGGCCGAAATAGTGCGGCTCTTTGACCGGCGACATGTAAATGCCCGGCGCCTGTTTGAGATACTGATAGAGCGAGGTCGTGCCAGCGCGCGGCGCGCCGACGATGAAGAAATTTGGCCAGACCGGTTTCGCCATTGAGCTTATCGATGCTTTTTAACAGCCGGGACTTGCCCGCTGCAAACGGCGGGGAGCTATTGACTTGCCTCAAGCGCGGCTTATATGTTCCGAAAGCGTCTTCAGGCGCGACGAATAGAAAGGAGCTCAGCATGGCAAAGGCGAAGGTTTTCATTTTCGCGCCCGCCGACCCGACGGGCGAGAGCGACAGAATACTCGAGGCTGCGGGTTGCGAGCTGAAGCAGGGCAAGGCGAACTGGGACACGCCGCAGGGCGACAGCGAGCTCGAGATGGCGCACATGTCGGAAGGCGCCGACGCGCTCGTCGGCACGTCGATCCGCAGCACGCCGATTACGCAGAAGATCATGCAGAGCTCGAAGAACCTCCGCATCGTCGCCAAGTACACGATCGGCGTCGACGACGTGGACGTCGACGCGGCGACGGAACTGGGTATCCTCGTGACGCACTCGCCGACGGAGTCCAACTGGGGCGGCGTCGCCGAAGGCGCGATCACCAATATGCTCGCGCTGGCGAAAAAGCTGCGCGAGCGCGACCGCTACCTGAAGGAGAATCCCACCAAGTGGCGCAACCTGGACTACCAGGGCCTCTATTTCGGCTCGCGCGCCAGCGACGGCTATCCCGGCATTACGCTCGGCATCATCGGTTTGGGCCGCATCGGCGGGCGCATCGCCAAGCTCATGCGCCCGTGGGAGATGAAGATCATCGCCTGCGATCCGTACGTGCCGGAATCCAAATTCGCCGAGCTGGGCGTCGAGCGCGTCGATCTGCCGACGCTGCTCAAGCGGGCGGATATCGTGACGCTCCACGTCGTGCTGACGAAGGAGACGCGCCACATGATCAGCGCGCGCGAGCTGGCGCTGATGAAGCCGACCGCGCTGCTGATCAATACCTCGCGCGGCTACTGCGTCGACGAGAAGGCGCTGATCGCGGCGCTCCAGCAGAACAAGATCGCCGGCGCGGCGCTCGACGTCTTCGAGAACGAGCCGCTCGCGCCCGACAGCCCGCTCCGGAAAATGGGCGACAGGGTGCTGATCTCGCCGCACATGGTGTCGTCGAACATCGGCAGCGGACTCAAGCCCGGCGTCGCGTGGGCGACGCGGTCGGTGGTCACGGCGCTCAAGGGCGAAGTGCCGGACAACGTCTACAATAAAGAAGTCATTACGCAGTGGCAGAGCCGCTTCGGCGGCAAGAGCCTGCTGTAAGACGGCGGGGGGAATGACAGCGCGCGCGACGGTGTTCCTCGCCGCGCCGGCGCTCGCCGGGTTTTTCGCAGGCGCGGCGTTCGCGGCGACGTCCTCGATCAGCGCGGCGTACCCGCAGCTCAACGGCGGGCAGACGCCGCTCTGGCTTATCGCCGACACCGGCATCGACCGGCGCTACGGCGTCGAGGTTAAGCCCGTTCTCATTCCCGGCGGTGCGCGCCTCACGCAGACCGTCGTCTCCGGCGACGTCGACGTGGCGCTCACCGGCGGCGCGGCGGTGAACGCCATGCTCTCCGGCGCCGACATCATCTACGTCGGTATGCCGGTGCCGACGTTCGCGTTTTCTCTCTACGCGCGCCCCGAGATTAAATCCGTAGAAGATTTGCGGGGCAAGGTGCTCGGCGTCATCACCAAGGGCGCGTCGTCGGACCACGCCTCGATCGCGCTGCTCCGCCGCCACAACATGAGCCAGGGAAAGGACGTGAAGGTGCTTTACTTCTCGCGGCAGGAGGACGCGCTCGCCGCGCTGAATCAAGGCATAGTGTCGGCGGCGGTCCATTCGGCGCCGACCACGCTGATGGCGCGGCGCCTGGGCTTCAAGGAGATCGTCAATATCGGCGCCCTGAAAATTCCCTATCCTTTCACCGGCCTCGCCGTGCGCCGCGCGCTGATTAAGCAGAACCCGGAGTTGATCAAATCGTTCCTCAAGTGCTACGTCGCCGGCATCAAGGCGGCGGTCGAGCAGCCGGAGACTTCGCGCCGCGTCCTCGCGCGCTATCTCGTCACCAAAGATCCGGAGATCATCGACGAGGCCTACAAAGGCTTCGCGCCGCTCTTCCCGCGTATCCCCTACGTGACCGAAGAGGCGATCCGCGCCGCGATCTCCTTCACCGATCACCCCAAGGCGGCAAACGCCGACCCGAAGGATTTCTTCGACAATCGCTTCCTGAAAGAGCTGGAAAGCTCGGGGTTCGTCAAAGAGCTTTACGGCAAAAGCTGAGCGGCAAGCCGCTCAGTACCCCGGCGGGCGGTAGGCGGTGGCGGGCGGCGGATATTGCGCACGGACCTGCGCGTGGTCCAAATGCGGCTCGCGCGGCCATTGGATGATTACGCGATCATTGTCGCTTACCACGTTCTTGAAACGATCCGGAATCTTGCGGTTGTGGCGCCATTTGTTGTCGCGGTAGAAGTACCATTCGCCGGCGCTCGGATAGTAGTAGAGCTCATAGGCGGGATAGTAGAAATATGTCTGGCCGGCGGCGTACGGAACGGTCTGCGGCTGGGCCTGAGGCTGGGCGACGTAGCAGCCCGCGGCGAACAGGCAGGCCGCGATTCCAAGAAAAAGTGTTTCTAGCCTCTTCATAGAAACCCCGACCTCAAAGCTTTCAAGAGATGAAACGCCGTCTGCCGGGACGCGGCGGTCGCGATTACGTCGCTATTCGGCGTCCTCCGGATAGGCTCTCGACGCCATGCGATTTTGCAGCGGATCTTCGTCGCTCACGACGCCCTGGAAGTCATCCCAAAGCTTTCCTCGTCGTGCCAGCGTCCATGGCCCGCGTCCGGATAGTAGTAAAAGTCGTACTTGAGGTAGTAATAATGTATCTGTCCGTCGGTGTACGGGTTCTCCTGTCCTCCGTGCCGAACGACATAACAGCCGGTGAGGAACAGGCATAGTGCGATTGCAACGAAAGGCGTTTTAGTCCTGTTCATCGTTTCAACTACCGGTCGGCCGCCGCGGCGCGTTAGCGGCCTCTTTCGTTACGTATCAGCCGAGGCGAAGGTCTCGACAAATCACCTTTGCGCTACCACGAGTTCGAGGTGGTTCCGAGCACGGTCCTCCTCGCTCCGGTTCGAAGCGACAGGGTTCTCGTAGCCGTAGTTTTCCGCGTCGATCCGCGTGTCGGCGATTCCTCGTCGAATCATCAATTCTCTCACTGCGATCGCGCGGTCGAGGGAGAGCTGTTTGTCGGGGGCCGCCTCGCCGCTGTTGTCGGTGAAGATTTCGAGGCGGATCCCCACGGCGGGATAGGCTTGCAGAATCGTTACGAGCGCATTGATGGTCGCGACGGAATCGGGCGTGAGCTTCGGGCTGTCGGCCTCGAAATCCAGATTGTCGAACACGAATCGCTTCGGGACCGCCGCGTCGGTCTGGTCAGCCAGCCACTGCTGCAGGTTATAGTTCAAGGAGCCTTCGGGAACCGAGAGGTTCACGCCGCCGGGCAGCTCGAGATCGGCCATTCTCGCCGCTCGCGCCGGCACCATCGTTTCGCGGATCGGCGCGGATTGTGCGTATAGCCACGCCAGCCCCACCAGAGCGATACTGCTAAGGACGATCACGGGGACGGGCCAGCTCCGGCTCTCTCGCTCGAGTTCATTTTGCTTAGGTTCGATCAGGTTCACCGCCATCGCCAATCTCTTCCGCGTAACTACTGCCGCGCGTGACATGGACGCGGAGGTTCCACGTTTAGAGGCAATATGCTTATGAATCGCCGCCACAGCTTTATTTGTCTATCGGGGTTTTCCAGATTTTCGCCTCTAGAA
>DATFWH010000085.1:0-3856 GCA_035259465.1 Binatia bacterium | reverse complement strand
GGATGATCGGCTTCGTGGGCCTGATGGTCCCGCATGCGATGCGCCTCCTGGTCGGGAGCGATCATCGGCTGCTTTTGCCGGCGTCGTTTCTGGCCGGCGCGATTTTTCTCTGCTGGGCCGATACGCTGGCGCGCGTCCTGCTCGCGCCCGCCGAGCTGCCCGTCGGCATCGTGACCGCGTTTTTCGGCGCGCCGTTTTTTATTTCTCTTCTCTACCGCGAGGGGCGGAAGCTGCCCGTATGAGCGCCGCGATCGAAATCGAGAATCTATTTTTCGCCTACGGCCCGCGCCGCGTGCTCGAGGGCGTTTCGCTCGCGATCGGAAAAGGAGAGATGGTCGGCGTCCTAGGCCCGAACGGATCGGGAAAAACGACGCTGCTGAAGATCCTCTCCGGCGTGCTCGGCGGCCGCGGCGCGGTCCGGCTCGGCGGGAAGCCAATCGAGAGCTGCTCGCGCCGCGAGCTCAGCCGCATGGTCGCCGTCGTGCCGCAGGAGAGCGAGATGCATTTTCCCTTCACCGCCGCGGAGATCGTGCTGATGGCGCGCGCGAGCCACCACGGGCGGCTGGCGCTGGAGGGCGCGGCCGATCTCGACGCCGCAAGGCGGAGCATGGCCGCGACCGACACGGCGGCGCTCGCCGAGCGCTGGCTGCACGAGCTCAGCGGCGGCGAGAAGCAGCGCGTCATGATCGCGCGCGCGCTGGCGCAGGAAGCGGAAATTCTTTTGCTCGACGAGCCGGCGGCATTTCTCGATTTGAAGCACCAGCTCGGCGTGCTCGATCTCATGCGGCGGCTCAACCGCGAGCGCGGCCTGACGATCGTCGCCGCGCTCCACGACCTCAATCTGGCCGCGCTTTTCTTTCCGCGCTTACTGCTGCTGGAAAACGGGAAAATTTACCGCGACAGCGCGCCCGAAGAAGTCCTGACGGAAGACACCATCCGCCGGGTTTACGGCGTGGATGTCCGGGTCGAGCGACCGGCGCCGGAGCGCCGGCCGCACATCTTCGTTCGTCCCTGAGCATTTGCAAAAAACCCGGCGAGAGGCTAAAGCAGGAACTCAAGACGAAAAAGGTGGAGTGACGTATGAAAGCCGGTCAAGCCGTGATCTATCCCTGGACGTCGGCGGGCCTCGTCCTGCTCGCGTTTTTCATGCTCTACGCGCTGGCGCTCGACCAGGGGCTTTTGCTCTCGTGGGTGCAGGGACCGGCGGCCTTCGATATGAATCTCATCCACGAGTTCGTTCACGACGCGCGCCATGCGGCGGGTTTTCCCTGTCATTAAACCGATTCAGTGACGCCACGCGAGGCCGTTCGCACTGCCATTCCGCGAGTATACGGTGCCGTTTACGAAGCTGCTTGAGACCGCGCTTATCGCAGGGCTCCTCGCGGCTTTCGCCACCGCCGGCTTTCACTGGCTCTTCAGCGAGCCGCTGATCGACCGCGCCGTCGCCATCGAAGGGCAGGCGAGCCCGCACGCCGAGGAGCCGGTCGTGTCCCGGCCGGCGCAGAAGTTCGGGCTGTTCGTCGGTTTCGCTTTTTACGGTATCGCGTGGGGAATTTTGTTCGGCGTGCTCGTTTACGCGCTTTCGCCGGAGAAGCGGGCCGGCGGAAGCCTGTCGCAAGGATTGTTGATCGCGCTGATACTCGGCTGGTCGGTCGCGGTGTTTCCCATGCTGAAATATCCCGCGAATCCGCCGGGAGTCGGCGAGGCGGCGACGATCGGCTACCGGCAGGAGCTCTTCGTGCTGTTCATCGCCTTGTCGCTCATCGGAACGGTCGCTGGGTTCATCGCGGAAAGCCGGCTCCGTCGATCGGGCAAACCTATGCCGCTCAATGTGGCCGCCGCTTATCTCGTTTACCTTCTTTGTCTGTACTACTTTTTCCCCGCGAATCCCGATCCGGTGAAGATCGACCTCGAGCTGGTGCAGCGTTTTCGGCTGGTTTCCTTTGCCGGGCATATCGTATTCTGGACCGCTCTCGGCATCGCGTTCGCCGCGCTGACGCGGCGGCGCTTTCCGGCTGCGAGGCATGGCTAAATATTCAACCAACGCCGACGCGAACGCGCGAGTGACCGCGGCCGGAGCCCGCGTATGGCCGGCCGTGCTTCGCTACTCGCTCCCCGTATTGATCATCGCGCTGACTTTTATTTTCTTTTTGCCCTCGCTCTACAACGGCTTCGTCGATTGGGACGACGTCAAGCTCCTGCTGGAAAACACGCAGTATCGCGCGCTCGATTGGCCGCACATTCGCTGGATGTTCGGGACATTCTACATGGGCCATTATCAGCCGCTCACCTGGCTGACGTACGCGCTCGATTATTTTCTCTGGGGCGTCGACCCGTTCGGCTTTCACCTGACGAGCCTCGCGCTGCATTGCATCAACGCGCTGCTCTTCTATTTTCTCGCGCTCCGTTTGCTCGCGCTTAGCTTAGGGGAGGAGGCGCGACCCCGGTCGCGCACGGCCGCTTTTTTCGCCGCGCTTCTTTTCGCGATTCATCCCCTGAGAGTCGAATCCGTCGCCTGGGTGACCGAGCGTCGCGACGTGCTTTCCGGCCTGTTTTTTCTCGCGACGCTGCTTTGTTATCTGAAAGCCGCCGCTGCCGACGCGAAGCGCGAGCGCTGGCTCGCCGCCGCCGTGATTCTCTACGCGCTGTCTTTGCTTTCGAAAGCGGCGGGCATGACGCTGCCGGTCGTGCTCGTGGCGTTGGATGTTTACCCTCTGCGCCGTCTCGGTCCGGGCAGGTGGTTCGCGTCGGGGACGCGCCGCGTCTGGCTGGAAAAGCTCCCGTTCGTTATTCTGGCGCTTGTCTTCGCCGCGCTGGCGCTTGCGGCGCAGCGCGACGCGGGCGCGCTGCTGACGCTGGCGAACTACGGCATCGCCAAACGCGCCGGCCAGGCGCTTTTCGCGCCGGCATTCTATTTATGGAAGACGATCGCGCCGCTCGATCTGTCGCCGATCTACGCGATACCGCTCCATCTCGAAAAAGCCGACTGGATTTTCTTCGCCCTCGGCGTCGCCTTCGACGTCGCGCTGACGGCGGCGCTCATTCTATACCGGCGGCGCTGGCCCGCCCTGCTCGCGGTATGGGTCTGCTACCTCGCGCTGCTCGCTCCCGTGCTCGGCTTTACGCAGGCCGGCCCGCAATTCGCGGCCGATCGCTATACCTACCTTTCATGTCTCGGCTGGGCGATGGTCGCCGCCGCCGCTCTGCTCCGCTTCATCATGCAGGAGCAGCCGCTCGTGCGCGCGGCGGCGGCGGTCGTGTCGGCGGCGGCCGTCCTCGTTCTCGGCGCGCTCACGTGGGGGCAAACCCAGGTATGGGGCGATCCGTTGACGCTGTGGCGGCACGCCGTGGCGGCTTATCCGCGCGCGTCGAAGGCGCAAAACAACCTCGCGAACGTGCTCGTCCAGATCGGCAGGCCGAACGAAGCGCTTGAGCATTACCGGCGCGCCATCGAAATCGATCCGGACTACAAGGAAGGCCACCATAATCTGGGGCTCACGCTCGCGGGCCGCGGCGATGTCGCGGGCGCTAAGCGCGAGTACGGCGAGGCGCTGCGGATCGATCCGAGCTACAAAGAGGCGCACAACAATCTCGCCGCGATCCTCTTTTTCGAGGAGGATCTCGCCGGCGCGGTCGATCACTACCGCCGCGCGATTGCCATCGATCCCGCGTTCAAGGAGGCGCACAACAATCTCGGCGTCATTTTGATGAACCAGGGAAAAGTCGCGGATGCGGTCGTCGAGTATCGCGCGGCGATCAAAATCGATTCCAGCTACAAAGAGCCGCACTACAACTTGGGCAACGCGCTGCTGGAGCAAGGGAAAGTCGATGAGGCGGTCGCCGAATATCGAGCGGC
>DATFWH010000084.1:0-17644 GCA_035259465.1 Binatia bacterium | reverse complement strand
GATCTCGAGATAGCCGATGCGAAGCTTGGGGAATAATTCCGGAATGCCCGCAAAAACCATCGCGGTAAGCTGACGCAGAACAGGAAACGGATGGCCGCACGTATGGATCGATATGAATTGCTCGAAGATGTCGGTGCCGGGCTCGTCGCCGCCGAAGGCGTGGATCGCAATCGGCGTGTCGAGCGACTCGGCTTCCTTGTAAAGGGGATGGAATTCATTGGCGCCGAGGTTCTTGTTGTGCGCCTGCGCGGCCAGCATGCCGCCGCAAAGGCCTAGTTTCGTCACCGCGCGCCGAAGCTCGGCGGTCGCCGCTTCCGGGTCGTTGACCGGTAAGTTCGCCACCGCCTTCAAGCGCGGCGATCCTTTGCAATAATCCGCGATGAAATCGTTGTACGCGCGGCAGAGCGCGACGGAATAAGCTCTCTCCCGCACGCGGCCGATGCCGAGGCCCGATGTCGGATACAGCACCGCGGTGTCGATCTGTTGGGTATCCATCGCCGACAGACGGTCTTCGAGTTTGACGCCGGCGTGGCCGAGCGTCCCGCCGAGATTGCGGTCGAAGGTCTCCCGCGGCAGCAAAGGCGCTCTGCGGCTTCGGTACGGCTCGGGGAGATACGGCTTCAAAAGATCGTCGATGTCGCGCGCGTGACCGTCGGAATCGATAACCTTGATCGCGTCTTTAAGTGCCTGCATACGAGTCTCCTACTTTTTCCAGATCTGCTCGAAGAAGCCGCTCTTTTCCATCTCGTCGATGTAGCGCGTGTCGATCATCTCCTGCGCCTTGACCTTCTTCGCGCGCGGGTCGGTCTGCGCCACGTCCTCGATCATCGCCTGGATCGATTCCGTGCTCATCGCAAGCCGAGACTCCAGCGCCTTGATCTCCGCGTTGTACGCGGAGTCGAGGATTCTTTTATCGGTCACGCGGAGCTTCTTCCCCAGGACGCGATAGACCAGATCGCGGTCGGTGTGCATAATCTTCTCCGACTCGGCCATCGCACGCATGAAATTACCCATCGCCTGCGGCCGCTTATCCATGGTCGAGCGCTTGGCGACGAAGATCGTCGCGGCGTAGGGAATCTTCAAATCCGGGCCGTAAACGACGTAGTGCTTCCCCTGCGCCAGCGCAATCGCATCCGACGGCGGCGTCAGGACCGCGGCGTCGATGCTTCCCGAGAGGAGCGCGGCCATCGCCTCGGGATCGCCGCCGGTCTGGATGAAAGTGAAGTCGCGCCCCGGCTCCAGGCCGTGGCGCCGCGCGATCTGAATCATGAAATAATGCGTGTTGCCGCCGATGCGGCTGACGCCGACCTTCTTCCCCTTCAAGTCCTCCGGCCGCTTGATCGCCGGTCCGGCGACGATGCTCTGCGTCATGACGTTCTTGACCCCGCCGATGAAAGCCAGGTCGGTGTTGCCCTGCACGTACGCGCGGACAATGCCCACTCCGCCGGTCAGGATCACCTCGACGTCGCCGCCGACGATGGCCGCCGTCGCCATCGGGGAAGACGATATATAGACGAGGTCAAAATCGAGATTATATTTCGGGAAGAGTTTGGCTTCCTGCGCGATCCACGGCAGCGACTGCGACATCACCTGCGAGGAATAAAGGCCGACGAGCTTCTCGGCGGCAACCGCGGCGCGGCCGGCCGCGAAAATCACAAGGCCCGCTAGCAATATCGCGAATCGGCTTTTGGTTCTCATGCAATCCGCCGCAGCGGTTCAGAGGTTAATGAGAATCTAAATGGACCAAAGCGCTTTTTATCGCTTTTAGCGGAGACTGTCCAGACGCGGACGGCGGACCCTAGGGATGGACGGTCTGGGTAAACCACTCGGTCGGGAGCTCTTTGCCGACGCCTTTGGAGCGCGCCTGCTCCAGCACGGCGGCGCCGAGCGCCGCGAATTGCAGCCCGATGCCGATGTTGTTGATGAAGCAGGTGATCTCGTCCCGCGACGCGCGGCCGGGAACTTTTCCCGCGATCAGGTGCTTCATCTCCGGGTTGACGGTCCAAAAGGGCGGGGGCTCGGCCTCGGAGGCGCTCGTCTGACCGCTCAGCACGTCGATCGGATCGTGCGCCGAGACTTTCTCGTCGATTCCGGCGATATAATTATCCGGCGCGTGGCGCCGCACGTGGATGATCACGCGGTCGCACTTGCGGATCGTCGCCTCTCCGAGCTCGCTGTCCTTGACGCAGGTGAGAAACATTCCCGGCTTGAGCCATTCCGGTTTGACGACAGGCGACGCCGCGTTCGTAGCCGCGACGAGAATGTCGGATCGCGCGGCCGCGGCCTCGGCGCTTTCGACTGGAATGCATTCGATGCCGGTGAGCGCCGCCATCTCGACCGCGAAGCGCTCGCGGTTCGCCTTCGTCGGGCTGAAGATCTGCACTCGCTTGATCTTTCTAACCGCGCATATCGCCGGCACATGCGAGCCTGCCTGCCAGCCGGAGCCGAGCATACCGAGCACAGAGGCGTCTTCCCGCGCCATACGAGCGGCGGCGAGCGCGCTCGTCGCGGCGACGCGAATGCGCTGCATGACGCCGTCGGGAAAGATCGCGAGCGGCTCGCCGGTCGCCGAAGAGAACAACAGCACGAGCCCGACCCACTGCCCGCCGGGGGCTCGCGGAATCTTGTCCTTGACGAGCGTGTCGCCGCGGCGCTCCCAGTGGATGACGTCGGAGTTCAAGCGCAGCGCGACGACCGGCGGATCGGCCATCCCGCCTTCCATCGACTTGAAAGCGTAAACGCCGCCTTCGGCGGGCGACGGCACATACAAATCGGCGCGCGGCCGGTACGTCGCTTTGCCTGCGGCCTGCGCGTGATAAGCCTTTTCTAAAAGCGCCATTGCGCCGTCCATCGTGAGCAGTGATTCGATCTCGTCGTTGCTTAGTATCAGCATGAGCTTCCCTTTACATCGCCGTCCGCTGACGCTATAGCACGACTCATCAGAGGAGGCCACGATGATCTTTCTCACCAACGACCACGTCGCGCAAGTGCTCGACATGCCTTCCTGCATCGAAGCGATGGAAGACGCCTACCGCGAACTGAACGAGCTGCGCGCGGGCTATCGCCCGCGCATCGACTTCTACGTCCCGCAGGAGCCGCACTACTACCGCTGGGGGACGATGGAGGGCGCGTCGCGGAAGCGCGGCGTCTTCGCGATCCGGATGAAGTCCGACATGCTCGCCTGGGAGCGTCAAGGCGATTATCAAGTCGAGGACAAATACTGCATCGAGCGCGGCACCTACTGCGGCCTCATCTTTCTCTTGAGCGTGCGCAACGCCGAGCCCTTGTGTTTGATGAACGACGGCTATCTCCAGCACATGCGCGTCGGCGCGTGCGCCGGATTGGGCGCGAAGTATCTCTCGCGCGAGAACTCGCGCACGCTCGGCATGCTCGGCTCCGGCGGCATGGCGCGGACCTACGCCGAGGCGATCTGCCACGTGCGGCGCATCGACAAGATCCGCGTTTTCAGCCCGACCAAGGCGAACCGGGAGAGCTACGCGCGAGAGATGGAAGCGAAATTGAATATCGCGGTCGAAGCGGTAGACCGGCCGGAAAAGGCCGTGCGCGGCTCAGGCATCGTCGCCATGACGACGGATTCGCTGATTCCGGTGATCGAGCCCGATTGGCTCGAGCCCGGGATGCACATCACCAATGTGCGCAATAACGAGGCGGGCAGCGCCGTGCTGAAGCGGGTCGACGTCATGGCGCGGCTCGGCAACTCGACCCTTGTCCTCGACGAGCAGTTGCCGAACACGATCGGCGGCAGCGACGGCATGTTTGCTTATTTCTACGGAACCGACGAAGAGAAGAAAAAAGTCCCGCGCGCGCCAACCCGCGAGATCGACAACGCGGAGATCGGCACGGTGCCCGACGTGATGGCGGGGCGCTGGGCAGGCCGGACGAGCGACGATCAGATTACGTTTCTAAATAATCAGGGCACGCAGGGGCTGCAGTTCGCCGCCGTCGGCGGGCTCGCCTACGAGCGCGCGATGGCGAAAGGCTTGGGCCACGCGCTGCCGCGGGAGTGGTTCGTGCAAAATATCCGCGACTGATCGAAGGAGAATTTTATGTCCGAGTATCGCATTCTCGACGCCGACGGCCATGTGATGGAGCTGGACGATCAGCTGCGGGAACATATCGGCGCACCCTACGCGGATCTCGAATGGCACCGCAGCTATTCCTTCTGGCCGGGCCTCACGATGGACGGCTACCTGCGCTCGCTCAGAAAGCCCGGCGGCTGGGCCGGTGGCGGCAGCGGCCCGAGCGCCGAGGACTGGCTCGCGTTTCTCGACAAGAACCGCATCGAGCTCACGGTCCTCTATCCGACCCAGGGATTGACGCACGCGGCGATCCAGGACCGCGACTGGGCGATTACGCTCGCGCGCGCCTACAACGACTGGCTCTATCACCGCTTCATGGAGGTCAGCCCGCGCCTCGTCGGCGTGGCGCTCCTGCCGGTGCAGGATATCGACGAGGCCGTGAAAGAGCTGCGACGCGCGGTCGAAGAGCTCGGCATGGTCGGCGCCGTGCTGCCCGCCGTCGCGATCGGCGGGAAATTATTCAGCGGCGAGGACTTTTATCCGCTCTGGCGCGAGGCCGAGCGCCTCGACGTCCCAGTCTCGACGCACGGCGGACTCAGTTTTCCAAACCTCGGCCTCGACATGGCCGCCAATTTCACCGTCGCGCATACGCTGGAGCATCCCTTCGCGCAGATGCGCCAGCTCGTCAGCATGATCTTCGAAGGCGTCTTCGAGCTGTTCCCGAAGCTCCGCTTCGGCTGCCTCGAATGCGGCATCGGCTGGGCGCCGTGGATGATGGACCGCATGGACGAGGAGCTGGAGCGCAAGGGCCAGTACTCCCCGCGCTGCAAGAAAAAGCCGAGCGAGTATTTCCGCGGCGGCAATATCTTTTTCGCCGCCGAGGTCGAGGAGACGGCGCTGCCGCTCGCGGCCGAGACGATCCGGTCCGATATTATCCTCTGGGCGTCGGATTATCCGCATGAGCGCGACCAGCGCGACTTCAAGCACGATATTCCGGCTTTGATCGGGCGTAAGGACGTGAGCGACGAACTCAAGCGCCGCATCTTTTTTGACAATACGCTTCGGTTCTATCCGCGGCTCAGGCGGCGGCTGGAGCAGACGCGGCCGCTCGCCGCCGCGGGATAAAAAAAGGGGAAGCGGTTACCCGCTTCCCCTTTTTTAGTTTCGAGTTTCAGGTTTCAAGGCCGCATTCGAACCTGAAACCTGCAACGTTAATTATCCTTCCCAGAGCGGCTTGACGTTGGTGTCGAGCCATTTCTTGGGATCTTCCATGAAGCCCTTGTCGTTGACCGGGATCGGTTTGGTGCCCTTGCCGTAAGCGTGCTCGATCGAGGTCTTCGACTCGAAGCCCTTGCGCGACGCTTCGCGGCCGACCTTGTCGAGCGCCTGCTGTCCTTCCGTCGTGATGAGCCACTCCGCGAGAAGCTTCGCCGCGTTCGGATGCGGCGCCTTGGCGTAGATCGCCCCGTAGCGCGGGAAGATGACGGGCGGCGCCGATTTGACAATCTGCACGGGCGAATGCTTTTCATCTCGTTCTTCCATCGCGTCGTGCAGCAACGCCGGCTCGCAGATCGAGAATTCGCCCGACACTACGAGCCGGAACATCGCGCTGGTGCTCTTGTGCACCGGCACGCCGAGGGCCTTGAGGCCCTTGACGAACTTGGCGAAGCGCGCGTCGTCTTTCCACATCTCTTTCAAGCCCGCGAGCTGCGAGCTGAGCGGGCCGGCGCGCATGGGATCGTCGAGCGCGACGTTGCCCTTGTATTTCGGATTCGCCACGTCTTCCCAACTCTTCGGCAGATCGCCCGGTTTCGTCTTTTTGGTGTTATAGACGAGCGCTTGGATCTGAAGGCTCACAATCGGCATCGTCGGGTCGTGCAGCACGAGGAATTTATCCTGCACCGTCTCGTAAGGCTGGATCGCGCCCGCGGCCCGGATGACCGGCGGCGCGTTGTCCGAAAGGATGATGTCGACGCTCTCCTTTCCCGCCTGGAACTCGGTCACCGTGCGCTGGACGATCTCGGGATTGCGCCCCTGCCAGTAGGAGGTCTTGATGCCGGGAAAGCGCTTGGAGAAGGCGTCGAGAATCGAGACGATGTGCTCGACATCCCACACCGTGTAGACGACCAGGACGCCTTCCTGCTTCGCTTTCTCGTAGAGCGCGGCGGCGGCTTTAGGATACGGATCGCCTTGCGCGTTCGCCGCCGGGACGGCGCCGCTCGAAGCTAAGACGGCGACGACCGCTGCGACCGCGGCCGACAAGATGTTTTTCTTCATGTAGAGGCTCCTTTCGTGGATGTTGAGATACTATCGGCAAGCCGTCCCCGCTTGCAAGACTCCGGGAAGGCCCTTTTGGTAGCCTATTTATAGGCTGAACTTAATTTTAAAGACAAACTTCGCGATCGACACCGTCGCGATCAGGATCAAGAGATAGATCACGCCGCCGGCCGCCGCCTCGGCCCACTGGCCGACGCGGAAGTATTCGAAGAGCGTCACGGGGCCGTATTCCATCCCCGGCGCAACGAGCAGAACGGCGACGTCGATATTGCGGAGCGCCTCGATGAAAATATAGAAGAGCGCGCCCGCGATCGACGGCTTGAGCAGCGGCAGCGTCACCTTGAAAAAGACATGCCGCCACTTCGCTCCATGCACCCAAGCGGCCTCGTCCAGCTCGCGGTGGATGTTGACGATGGCGCCCGAGGCGTTCCGGAGCGCGTAAGGAAAATAGGCGATGAAAAGCCCTGCGCCGAGCGCCCAGAGCGTGTTGTAAAACGGCGAGTCGATGACGGCGATGATGAGGCCGAGCGAGAGCACGAGCGGCGGGAACGCGAGCGGGATCGTGCCGATGAACTCGAACACTTTGCTGCCGTAGACCTTGGTGCGGTAGATCGTGAACGCCATGACGATTCCGGAGAGCACCGTCACGACCGCGATGACGATCGAGAGCGCAAGCGAGTTGTAAAGTCCGCTCACGAAGCTCGGGTGGTGTATCACCCGGTGATAGCTCGCCAGGTCGATGTTCGACGGGAACTTCATGAAAGTGTCGTAGTCGTAGTACGGGATCAGCGAGGTGATGATCAGCACGACGAACGGAATGGCGATGCCGATCAGAAAATAGACGAACACGGCGAGAAACGCCGCGTACTTCCACCGGCCGATGTCGACGACCTTGACCCGGTAGCCCTTGCCGGTGATCGTCGCGTAGCGCTCGGAGAAGCGGGTCGTACGCACGTAGAGGATCAGGGCCGCGATCGAAAGCACGATCAGCACCGCGCTGTAAGCCGTAGCGAGGCCGGGGTTGTAGTCGACCGACATCGAGTCGTAGACCTTCGAGACGAACACGTCGATGCCGCCGGGGCTCCCTTGCAGCACCGGCGTTTCGAACGAGCGCAGCCCGCGGAGAAAATTCAGCACCAGCGCCGAAAGGAACGCCGGTATGGCGAGCGGGAACGTGATGCGCAAGAGCGTCCGCATCGGCCTGCTGCCGGCGATGTAGGCGCTCTCTTCGAGCGACGGGTCGAAGGATAGGAACACCGGCAGCAGGAACAGATACCCCAGTGTGACGCATGTAAGGCCGAAGACCCAGATCATCGCCGGCATCGAGAAGGCGTTAAAGACCGGATGGTCGATGCCGAACGTTTGTTGCAGCATGTTGTTCAGAATGCCGGACTTGGGCGACAACAGCAGCACCCAGGCGATGTTCTTCATCACCGGCGGCATCAAGATCGGATACAGCGGCATCAGCTCGACTAGCCCCTTGCCCGGCGTGTTGGTGCGCGCGACGATCCAGGCCAGGATCGCGCCGACGAGGGTGCCGAAAACCGCGGAGCCGCCTGCGTAAACGACAGAATTTTGCAGCATCGGCAGGATCTTCGGGTCGTGCAGCACGCGCAGGTAATTGTCGAAGGTGAAGCCGACCGCCGAGCCGAGGCGCGCCGTGGTGAAACTCCGCACGATGACGATAATGACGGGCGTGACGATGAGCGAGCCCGCAAGCACGCTGGAAAACAGCGGGATCAATACGCCCTGGCGGTACGCGAGCCGCAGGGAATTCCAGCTAGTGTGCCGCTGCTTGAGCGGAAACGGCTGCGTGATCGGCGATGACGCTGATGGCGCCTTTGTCGACATAGAGAAAAACCTTGTTTCCGTCCCCCTCGACGCTGATCATGGGACAGAGCTTGTGCGAAGTGACGACGATCTCGCGCGAGCCGATCTGAACGCGGTGGTCGGTGAGGCCGCCGCGGTAATCGCGGCTGGTCATAACGCCTTGCAAAACATTCTCCGACTGCTCGAACGGCCGGCTGCTGAGCTTGACCTCGCTGGTGCGGATTACGAGCTGGCACGCCGCGCCTGCGGCGAGGCCGTTCGGACGGCGGCAGCTCAGCACGGCGCGGTTGAAGTCCGGCACGCTGACCTTGATCTCGTCTCCGGCGGCCTGCACGACCTGCCCTTCGACGAGCACCGAGCGGCCGATGAACGAAGCGACGAATTGATGCGCCGGCCAGTTGTATATCTCGTCCGGGGTCGCGTATTGGAGAATCTTGCCGCGCTCCATGACGATGACGTAGTCGGAGATGACGAACGCCTCCTCCTGATCGTGGGTCACGTAGATCGCGCTGATGCCCACCTTCTTGATCAGCTTCTTGAGCTCGACGCGCATCTCCTCGCGCAGCTTGGCGTCGAGGTTGCTGAGCGGCTCGTCGAGCAGGATGAGACGCGGCTCCATCGCCAGGCTCCGCGCCAGCGCGACGCGCTGCTGCTGCCCGCCGGAGAGCTGCGACGGATAGCGGTCCTCGAGCTTCGGCAGCCCGACCAGCTCGAGCGAGGCGAGCACGCGCCGGCGGATATCGCTCTCCTTGACCTTTCTCAGCTTCAAGCCGAACGCGACGTTGTTGTACACCGTCATGTGCGGCCAGAGCGCGTAGTTCTGGAAGACAAACCCGATCTCGCGCGAGTACGGCGGAACGAGGATGCCCTTGCGAATGTCGGTCTGGACTTTGCCGTCGATCCAGACCGCGCCGTCGTCCGGCACCTCCAGACCGGCGATGCAGCGCAAGAGCGTCGTCTTGCCGCAGCCGGACGGACCTAAGATGCTCAGCACGCCGTGCTCGAATTCGAAGCCGACGCCGTCGAGCGCGCGATAATCGCCGAAGGTCTTATAGAGACCTTCGACTTTAACGATGGACATATGGACGATTCATCTCACTGGAGAGCTAAATATATATAGGATTTTTCTACGCGATGCGAGTCGGCGACATTGGCTTTGCGTGCGCGGCGCCGAACTATCTCAGCCGGCCTTCGGCTCTGAGCTCTTCCTGCGCTCTTTTTAGAATCCGCTCGTTGACGACCTTGTCGAGCGTCATGTTTTTATCGACGAGGCCGGTGCGGATATCTTCGTCGAGCATGAGCTGGATGCCTTCCGCCGCGACCGAGAGGTCGGGCGTGTAGGCGGCCTGATAGAGATCGTAGGCGCGGCCCACGATATCCGGATCCCCTTTGAGGCCGGCGGCGTAGCCGGCTTCGAGCGCCTCTTTTTTGCTCGACCGAATCAAACGGAGTCCTTGGATGAGCGCCTTTAAAAACCGCTTGCTCGTCTCTGGATACTTCTCCAAGACCTCGCCGCGCGCGACGAGGATGCTCTGCGGGATCGCGAGCGTCTCGCTCAGATTGGAGATCATCGGAAAGCCTTTTTTCAAAAGCCCGACAGCCTCTTCGGCGGAAAACGGCGCCGCGGCGATGATGCCCTTCTCCAGCGCCGAGACGCGTAGCACGGTGCCGCCGAGCGGCCGCAAAATGACGTCCTTGTCGGGGTCGTATCCGTTCTGCTTGAGGAACATACGCACGACGAAGTCGGAAAACGCTCCGGCGCCCGTGACGCCGATGATCTTTCCTTTGAGATCGCGCACACTGCGCACGTCGCGCGCGCCGAGCATCGTATAGTTCACGCGGTTCGACAGCGAGCCGATGATGAAAATGTCGAGGCCGCGGGCGCGGCTCCGGATCGGCGCCTGCGCGCCGCCGATGCTGCCAAAGTCGACGTCGCCGGAGGCGAGCGCGGCGATCGCTGCCGGCCCGCCGCGGATCAGGATCGGCTCGATCGCGAGCCCCTGCTCCTTGAAAAATCCGCGCACGAGCGCGGCGCGGAACGGCAGCTCCTGATGCCAGGAGAGGCTCACGAACGCCACGCGGATCGTTTTTTTCTCCTGGGCCGCCGACTGGTCCGTCGGAGTCATAAAGAACGCGAGTAGTACGATGACGGGAAAGTAAAGCGAAGACTTAGGATTTTGTCTTTCCATGCTCCGTCCCGGCACTGTTCTGTAAGCTCAAGTAAACTTTCTCCGCAGTGATCGGCAGCTCGAAGATCCGCACGCCCACCGCGTCCGCTACGGCGTTGGCGATGGCGGCGGCTGTCGGCACGTTGGGATTTTCGGCGATCGCCTTGCCGCCGAAAGGCGTCGGGCCGGTAGGGCTCTCGATCAATACCGTCTTCAGCGGCGGCACGTCGGCGATCGACGGCAGCTTCGACTCGCCCAAACTCAATGTAGCGATCTTGCCGTCGATCATCGGATTCTCTTCGATGAGCGCGAAGCCGAGACCGGAAACTACGCCGCCGTCGATCTGCCCAGTGAGCGTGAGACGATTGAGCACGGTGCCGGTGTCGTGCGCGGTCGTCAAATGAATAACTCTCACCTGGCCGGTCGCCGGATCGACCTCCACCTCCGCCACCTGCGCGGCGAAACCGGTGACCTTCGGCATGTTCTCCGGGACGAAATTGGTGAGATGAAACACCGGCCCGCCGTTTTCTTTCACGGCGAGATCGATCATTTTTTGCGTGGTCGTCGACTTCTTGTTCGGCGCAGTAAGCTTTCCGCCCTGCTGCCGGATCTCCTTCGGCCTACAGCCTAACTCACGCGCCGCGAGATCGATCAGCGTTTGCCGCACCTCGTCGGCCGATTTCTTTACCGCGTGACCGGAGGTATTCGTCTGCTTGCTGCCGCCCGTGCCGGGATCGAACGGCAGGCTGTCGGTATCTTTGAAAACCACGCCGACTTTCTCCGGCGGCAGCCCGAGGATTTCGCAGACCATCTGCTGGCTGATGGTATAGTATCCCGGACCGACGTCGGGAACACCGGTGAGAATATCGACGCTGCCATCTGCATTCAGGATCAGCGCCGAGCTCGCCTTGCCTTCCGGCGTGCCGCGATCGTAGAGCGAGATGCCCCAGCCGCGGCTTTTCTTCGCCCCGTTCTTCTTCCAGCCGGAAGCCTTGACCGCGCGCTCCAGCACCTCGCCCATGAGAATATCGCTCCACTTTTCCCCCATGGGATTGGCGTCGCCGTCGCGCAGAATGTTTCTGCGGCGGAGCTCGAGCGGATCGATGCCCAACTCTTTGGCGATGATGTCCACCTGCGACTCGAACGCGAACACGACCTGCGGGCTGCCCGGCGTCCGCGTCTGGGTGCAAGGCACCTGATTGGTGTAAGCGCAGTAAGTATCGCAGCTGATCGCCGGCACGCGATACATGCTCGCCAGGCGCCGCCCGCCGAGCACCGTCACCTGCGGATTCGCCTTCGGCGCGCCGTACGCGCCGCCGCTGAAATGAATCGTTCCCTTGACCGCCGTGAAAGTTCCATCCTGCGCGACGCCCGTGCGCAGATGAATCACTGCGGGATGGCGGTGGCCGCCCGCGAGCAGCTCCTCGGTATAGTCGAAAACTAGCTTGACCGGCCTGCCGCCGGAAGCTTTGGATAAATAATAAGCGATCGGCACGTCGATCAGCGACGCCTTCGCGCCGAAGTCGCCGCCGACATGGACGATGTGAATTTTGATTTTTTCCTTCGGCACGCCGAAGTCTTCGGCCATCTGCTCGCGCAGGCCCCACGGTCCTTTGTTCGACGGCCAGACTTCCACGCGCCCGTCCGGATGCGCCTGCACGGTGCATGCGGAGGGCTCGATGTATCCGTGGTGCGACAGCGGCGTACGGAACGTATGCTCGAAAATCCGTTTCGCTTTGGCGAATCCGGCTTCGAGATCGCCGTTCTTCCAGACGACGTAGGACTGCAAGTTATGCCCCGACAAGCCTTCGGGGAGTTTGGGAGCATTCTTGTATTTGTTTCGATCTTCGTGAATGAGCGGCGCGGACGGCTTCAGCGCCTCTACCGGATCGTCGACGTGCGGGAGCTCTTCGTACTCGACATCGATGAGTCCGACCGCCTCCTCGGCGATTGCTTCGCTGTCGGCGGCGACCGCCGCCACCGCATCGCCGCACATGCGCACTTTGTCGTACGCCAGCACGGGCAGATCCTTCACTCTGGTGCCGACGAATATGTCTTTCACATCGGCCCCGGTGAGAACGGCGCGCACGCCCTTTAACGCCTTCGCCTTCGACGTGTCTATTTTGACGATGCGCGCGTGGGGCACCGACGCGCGCATCGCCTTCGCCCATAGCAGTCCGTCGAACCGCAGGTCCGCCGCGTATTTGGTTTGACCGGTGACCTTCCCCTCGCCCTCGATGCGCGGAAGCGCCTTCCCAATGGTGCTGAACGCCACTTTCACCTCGGATCGCTATTTATTGAAGTCCGTACAGCCGCGCGCAGTTGTCCCAGAGGATCTTTTTGCGACTCGCCTTCGACACGCCGTCCATCTCCAAAAATTCTTCCACGGCGTGGGGGAAATCCGAGTCGCCGTGCGGGTAGTCGGTGGAGAAGACGATGTTATCGTCGCCGACAAGCTCGATCACCATCGGCAGCTCTTTTTCGTGCTCGGTCGAGATCCAGCACTGGCGCCGGAAATATTCGCCGGGCTTGAGCTTCCCCGCCGTGGGAAAGCGGCCCTTCTCCATCGCGTTGTCCATGCGGTGGAGAAGGAAGGAAACCCAGCCGCAGTAGCATTCGAGAAACGCGACTTTCAGCTTTGGATGGCGGTCGCAAACGCCGCCGCCGATGATGTCGGCCATGGCGACCATGTTTTCCAGCGGATGAGAAACCACGTGGCGGAGCAGCAGATTATCCCCGAAGCGGTCGCCGATCTGCGGCACCTCCCCCGCCGCCGCCGCGGAATGAAAGCCGATAGGCACGCCGAGCTCCTCCAAGCATGACCAGAGCGAATCGAAATATCGCGCGTGCCAGGGCATGCTGCGCAGCGGCTCGGGGCGCGTGAAAACGCCGACGAAGCCGAGCTTGCCGACGGCTCGCTCGGCCTCTTTAGCAGCCTCATTGGGATCGTGCAGCGGGAGCATCGCAACGCCTTTGAGACGCTTGGGATCGGTCTGGCAGAAGTCGTGCAGCCAGTCGTTATACGCTCGCGCGATCGCCGCCGCGAGCTTGGGATCCATATCTTCGCGCATCATGATCCCTAGGCCGATCGACGGATAGAGCGCCGCGACGTCCAATCCCTCGCGATCCATCGCTTCGAGTTGAGTCTCGGCGTCGAAGCCGCGCGCCCGATAATCGGCGATCTCTTTATCGATACGGGTCGCGTCGAAAATGCCGCCACGATAAGTCGGCTTGTAGCCTTGCAGGATTTTGCCGTCGAGCAGCACCATCGCGGAACTCCGCGCGGTCGAGCTCAGAATCTTCGGCGCGCGGTCGCGATATGCAGGATCCATGTATTTCTCCCACAGGTCGCCCGGCTCTCTCAGATGCATGTCGGAATCGAGAATTTTGAAGCCTTTTTTCATGTCGCGTAACGCCTTTTCTACAATTTCAGCGGCTCACCGCCGCCGCGACGGCGCACTTTTTCCAATACCAGGGCCCCCAGCGCGACGTCCGCCACTCCCTGCCCGGCATTATTTTTGAAAAGAGTAATTTGATCCGCGCGCAACCTTCCCGGTGTTTTGCCGGCGAGGAGCGCTCCGATCTCCACCCATTGCTCCCAGCGGACAACGCCGCGGGCGACGGGGTCGAAGATGTCCGCCTGCTCGTCTTGGACCGCCTGCTGGACGGAGGCGATGCCGAGCAGGTCGCTGCGCCTGAGCGTCGCATCGTCGATCTCGCGCCGCTTGGCGCTCGTAAAGCCCCCCTTGACCAATCCTACGTTGCTCCCGACGATTGAGGTGACGTGCGCGCCGGGCTCCAGCCACTCGCCGTCGAACACCGGCACGCTCGAATTCGTCGCGGTGAGGACGATATCCATTCGCCGCACCGCGTCTTCTGGGCGGGCGACCGGCTCGATGTTGAGGCTGACGATCGGCGCCATCTCCGCGGCGAATCGGGTCCGGTTCTCCGGCGTACGGCTGTAGACTTTGACGCGCTTGAGTCTCCGAATTCTCGCCAGCGCGACCAGATGGTTGCGCGCCTGGCCGGAGGCGCCGAAGACGCCGACGCTCTCCGCGTCCGGCCGCGCCAGCAGATCGGTCCCGACAGCGCTGGTCGCCGCCGTGCGGAGGCCGGTCACCGCTACGTTGTGCGGAAGTTCGCTGCACGTGAGCTCGCCGATGATGATCGCTTTCAGCTCCCCCTCGGCCTGATCGTAGAGAACGATGACGGGATGGTTGAGCCGGGGGTATTCCTGGTGATCGGAAAATGGCTTGACCCATTCGCAGTGCGTCATGAGACCGGTGGCGCCGGCGGCAGGAACGCCCCCTTGGTGCACGCTGACCCTTACCCCGGTGGGGATGTGAATGCGCCGGCGCGGCGCGTTGAATTCAGGATTTTCCCCCCAGGCGTGAAATCCTCGGCGGACCGCGTCGATCGCCTCCGTCATCGTCACGACGCCTCTGACCTGATCGGGTCGTATCAACAACGCTTCAATCATGGCTCACCCGTAAATGTCCCAAGAGCACTGTGGCGGAGCTTTCCTTGGCGCAAGAAGTATCAAACCCCGCGTCTAAGTCAATTGCGCGCAGCGCGGGCCATCGAGAAACGCGCTTTGACTCCGAGGAGCAGCGGCAACATATAGGAAGCGAATTGCTTGCGGTAGATCAAAGTCGACTTCTTATCGCTCTTGCGGTAGTGGATCGGAACTTCGATCACCTGCCAGTTGTGCATACGCGCCTTGACGATCGCTTCGACCTGTATACCGAACCCCCGGCTCGCAAGCTCGATTCGATCGAGCATGGCTTTTCTGTAGACGCGGAAACCGGTCGTGAGATCGTTGATCTTCACGCCGAGAAGATGCTTCGCCATAAAATTGTAGGTCCGCGTTAGCATATAGCGTTTCCAGGAAAGCTCCGCCTTTCCGCCCTTCACGAAGCGCGAGCCGATAATCAGATCGGCTTCACCTCTGCGCGACAGCAGATTCGGGATCTCGTCCGCGTCGTGCGAAAGATCGCAATCGAGCGCGACAATGTACTTACCGCGCGCGCTGCGAAATCCTTGCCGCAATGAAATGCCGAGATTGCCGGGCGCGTCGGGTCCGAGGCGTATGACGCGCACGCGCTTGTCCCGTTCGGCGATTTCATCCGCGATCGCGCCGGTGCGGTCGCTGCTGTGTCCGTCGACTAGAATGAGTTCACCGGCAATCGCTTCCCGATCGAAGACGGAGAGAATACGGTCGATAACGACGCGGACGGTCTTTTCTTCGTTCAGGGCCGGCAGAACGACTGAGACTTCGGGTTCATCCATGTTTAAGAATCGGCCCTTCGGAGGGGCATACGCCGCTGCCGCGGTCGCCTGCCGGCCGCGGCACGTAAAAGAACCGCCGCGATCGCCCGTTCTCCAATCGCCTATAATTTTCCGCGATCGCGACGAGCGTGCGCGGCGTCCAGCGCATCAGCGTTGTGAAGGTAAGATAGCGCGCCCCGCAAAGCGCGGCGTCCAGATCTCCGTCGAGCACGATCGCGCCGAATCGTCGCTGCTCGATCGCGTCGGTCACCAGGCTTTCGCGAATGCGACCCATGGCGATTATCTGCGCGCTGTTGAACGGCTCGAGCAGGAATTCCTTTCCCGCGTCATAGCCGAGAAGAAGGCTTTCGAACAGCGCGGGACCGGGTATCGAGCGCAACCGGGCGACGTCTGCGCGGTAATTCTCCTCCGCGCGGCGCAGCTGCGAATAATCCATCGACTGTCGAAGCGAGCTCGGAAAGCCCGCCGCCAGCGGCAGCAGGGAGCTGAGAAGAACGGCGTACGCGACAGCGGCGCGCCGCTCGCTTTCGCCGCCGCTCCAAAGCGCCGGTTGGCCGGCGATAATTCCGAAAAGCAGCGCCGACGCAATGAACAGATCGAACCAGGCGTTCGTGTCGACGCCGATGCCTCGCGAGGCATATGCTCCGATCGCGAGCGAGACGCCGAAGTATACGAGATACGGCATCCATTCGCGGCGAAAATTCGCCAGCAGCACTAGAAAAGGCGCGAACACCACGAAGAGAAAACGGCGCATGAACATGCGCGACAGGCGGAAGACAAGCCGCGCGTTCGCCACAGGCCGTCCCGTGTCCATGAAGTTTGAGAGGACGTTGCTGCCGCCGTAGGTCCACCAGCCGGCCGCGAACGCGCCGCTTATGACGATTCCGCCGGCCGCGAAATGCCGAAACCCCTCGCTATTCTCGAGAAACAGGGCAACCGCGAGCGCCGCAGGAACCGCGACGACGAGATGTTTGATGAAAATGCCGATGCAGCATGCCGCGGCGAGAATCCATGCTCGGCCCGGCGTAAGGCCGCCGCGCCACCGCGAATAGAGCCATAGCGCACCGACCGAGAAAGTATGCGCGAGCATCTGCGGGTCGTACATCACGAGCCGCGCCTGAGCGAGCCGCGCCATGAGGCAGAGCCAGAAAAGCGCGGCAAATAACGCCGCGGCGGTTTGGCGAGTCGCGTTTTTCACAATGCCGTAAATCGCGGCCGCGACCAGAAGCGATGAAAACAGCGTGACGACCCGCCCCGTCAGAAGAATATCCCCGGTGAATGTGCTGAGCGCCGCGATGATGAAAAAGGACAGCGGCGGATAATTGAGCGGCGTCAGCGGGAAGCGGTCGAGCGGCGTATACAGGGGCTCGCCGGAAAGCAGCTTCGAAACGAAGTAGACGTTCCAGCCTTCGTTGTAGTTGAGCGGCTGGCGGTAAAAAACGCTCACGATCAAATGAAGAACGATCGGCGACAAGGCCGCCGCGAAGATGACGTTGAGGAGCGAAAGAAAAATCCGCGGGCTGCCGGCGCCGGGTGGCTGAGGACTCATCGAGCGGGAGCTAGTCGCGGATATCCTGCAGCAGCCATTCGGTGGGAATCTCTTTCCCCAGCCCTTTTTCCTTGGCGAGCTCGTAGACTCTGCCGGCCACGGCGAAGAACTGCGCGCCCTGGATATTGCCGCGCTCGGAGTAGGTGATCTGCCGCGGAGATGTCCGTCCCGGCTTTTTGCCGCCGAGCAGCTCGGCGAGCGTAATGGCGCGGTCTTCGGCGATCGCGCCGTGCGCTTTTTTGCCGGGCGTCTTCATGCGGCGTTTCGACGGCGCCTGCGATTTGGCGGCGTACGTGAGGTATTCGTCCGCAAGCCCCAGCTCGGGACGTCCCCATGGCGCGGGCGCATTGCCGAGGCGGAGCGAAACGTCGATGCGGTCGATCGTAGTTCCATCGGGCTTGCCCCCGATGCAGGTGACATGCGTCCCCTCTTCCAGCCAATCGCCGATGATGATGGGCACGGCGGAGTCCGTGCAGCCCGCGACGATGTCG
>DATFWH010000083.1:0-4149 GCA_035259465.1 Binatia bacterium | reverse complement strand
CTGCGAATAGTTTCTTCATTCTTGCGACCACCTCGGACGGCTGGGCGACGACTTCCGCGGCGAGCCTCTGCAGCTCTTCGCCGGTGGCGGGGGCAAGCTCGAGGTCGCTTGTGCGCGCCTTCTCCGCGACGGCGGGACTTCGCGCCGCTTTCATGAATGCGTCGCGCAAAATGCCGACGCGCTCCGGCGGCACGCCGGGCGGTGCTATCCACGGCCGCCCGAAGGAAGACGCGCTCAGGATGACCTGCGCGAGCCGGCGCCCCTCATCCGCAATGCCGTATTCGTCCATCATCTCGGCGAGCGTCGGCGCATCCGGCAACTTCGGGTCGCGCGCGGTGCCGGTTTGCAGCAAGATGCGCACGAAGCCGGTCCTGCGCCACGTGTGATACGGCTCGTGGGAGAAAAAACCCGAGATCGTGAGCACGCGGCAGTCTATTTCGCCGCGCTCGATCCCCTCGTCGACGGCGGGGCCTTCTTTGTAGTCGGCCTTGATTTCGAACCGCGCGCCGAAAAGCTCGTCGAGCAGTTTGGGTAGATAGTACGCCGTCGAGCTTTTTCCCGATGCCCCGCAGCGCGGCGGTGTCTTCGCTTCGATCATCGCGCGCAGGCTGCCGTAAGGGGTCGCGGCCCGCGCGTAAAGCAGATGGCTCGAGCGTTCGGGCGTGCCGATCCAGGAAAATTTCGCCCAATCGAAGGGGGTGTCTTTGTCGCCCAGCAGCTGCCCGAAATACAGCTCGGGCGAAATCGCGCCGACCGTCAGGCCGTCCGGCGCCGCGGTGTAAATTTCACCGGCGACTCCCTTGGCGCCCTTTGCCGGCGCATTCTCGACGACGACCTCGGGCTCGCCGGGAATATACGCCGCGATGCGCTCCGCAATGAGACGCGCGTAGAGGTCGTAGGCGACGCCGGCGCGCGTGCCGACGAGGACGCGTAGCCGCTTGCCTCGATAAAAATCCGCCGCAGACCCCATCGTCGCCGCGTCCGAGATCATCTATTATTGTTGGACGAAGAGCTTCTTGATCTGTTCAACGACTTCCGGCGGCTGCAAAAAAGCGGCGATAAACGCTTGCGAGCTGGAACAGCGTTCATAAACACTCCTGATAGAGAATCAGACCCAGCCGAGCCAGGTGAAAATCTCGCCGTCGGGAAAGGGGATGTGGAGGAGACGGTCGAAAAGTCCGTAGAAAAAAAGCCATGCCATGAAGGCCAGGAGCCCGGACAGCAGCCAGCTCTCGCGCGACTGTACTTTGAGATAGAGGAATACGATCAGCGGCACGCAGTAGCCGAAGCCGAATAACCATACGGCGAGAAGGTAGCCGACGATCCAGGAAAAAATGTTGAAGGTGCGCCGTCGCGCGAGCGCGGGATCCGTGCGCTCGGAAAGCTGAAAATCGACGGGCGCCGCGTTCGCCGTTTCCTTCGCCACGACGCCTTTGAGATCGAGCACGATCTGAACGATCGCGAGAACCAGCATCGGGATGCCGATAGCCCACGGATAAAGCCGGGCCTGAAGGCGCCAGTCTTTCGCCTGGTAAGCGAAGACGATGAAGAAAATCGCCACGACGACGCTCAACATCACCTGCGGGCGGAGTTTCATGGCTGGTTCGCTTATCACAGGCGGTTAGGGTGGTCAATCCGAGGCAGATCCAACTTCGCCGACCCTTTTCACGTCAGCGGCGGGCGTGATAAGAGACCGGCTGATGAGCGTCGATGTGTATCTCAGGGGAACGATGAAACTCGCCTGCTTGATCTTTCTAGCGCTTCTCGCTATTTGCCCGCCGGATGCCCTCGGGGGCGAAGCGCCCGCGCTTCGACGCGTGGGGGTCGTCTCCTCATCCGGGGATCCGCGCATGCCGGGACCGCTGATCGACGCGTTTCGCCAGCGCCTGCGCGAGCTCGGCTACATTGAAGGAAAAAACATCGCGCTGGAGCTGCGCTTTGCCGAAGGCAAATTGGAACGCATTCCCGGCTTTGTCGAGGAATTGACGCGCCAAAAGGTCGATGCGCTGGTCGTCTCTTCCGTCCCTGCGGTCCGCGCCGCCAAGCGAACGACATCGACTGTTCCGGTCGTCATGCTGATCACGGTCGATCCGGTCGCGACCGGCATCGTGACGAGCCTTACGCGGCCCGGCGGCAACATTACCGGCATTACAAGCCTTGCGCGCGATCTCCGTCGCGAGGGACTCGAGTGGCTCAAGGCCGCCGCGCCCGAGATATCGCGCGTCGGCATTCTCTGGAATGTAGAGGGGCGCGTATCGGCAGCGGTAATGAAGGACTACGAGGGACTGGGCCCGTCGCGCAAACTGCAGTTTCAGTCGCTCGAAGTGCGCAGCGACAAACCCGACCTCCGCGGTGCGTTTCAGGCGGCCGTAAAGGGCGGCTCGGACGCCCTCATCGCTGTCGGCAATCCGGCGCTGGCGCATCATCTAAAACAGATCGCCGAGCTCGCGCTGCAAAATCGCCTGCCGTCGCTCTCGGAGCGGGGCGGCTACGCCGAGCTCGGCGGGCTGATGGACTACTCCGCCGACTACGCCGAAAATTTCCGACGCCTGGCAGTATACGTGGATAGAATCCTGAAAGGCGAGAAACCCGGCGATGTGCCGATCGAGAAGAGCAAATTCCAACTCGCCGTGAACCTTAAAACGGCCCAGCAGCTCGGTCTCACCGTACCGCAGACCGTCGTCAAGCGCGCCGACAGAATTATCCGGTAATCGTGATGCGTCTCGCCGTCGTCCTCGTCTTCCTCATCGCTGCCTTCGAAACCTGCCGCGCTGCCGAAGAGAAGGTGAAGGTGCCGCTTAGCGCTTCGTCGAAGACACTCGGGTACAGTCCGTTGTGGGTGGCGTCGAAGCAGGGGTTTTTCGATCGGCAGGGCCTCGACATCCAGCCGATATTGATCCAGGGCGCCGACAAGTCGCTGATGGCGCTGGTCGGCGGCAGCGTCGCCATATCCGGCGCCGCGGCCGACGCGCCGATCGGCGCCGTCGAGCGCGGCGTCGATCTGGTCAGCTTCGGCGGCGTCATCAACGGTCTCACGCACATGATCATGGGCGGCAAGAACTATAAAACATACGAAGACCTGCGCCGCGCGACCATCGGCTCTTCGGGACTGACCTCCGGCACGGCGCTGGTGTTACGCCGCGTGCTCAAGGCCAAGGGGCTCGAATATCCGAAAGACTACAAGCTCATCAACGTGGGCGGATCGGCGCAGGCGTTCGCCGCGCTGGCGTCGGGGCAGATCGCCGCGTCGATCATCGCGGTGCCTCTCAGCTTCGAGGCCGCGGAGCTGGGCTTCAACGTTATCGGCAAAGTCTCCGACGTGATTCCCAATTTCCAGTTGACCGTCCTGACCGCGCGCCGTTCGTGGGCGGAGACGAATCGGCCGCTCGTCGTGCGCTTCATGAAGGCGATGGCGCTGTCGATGCGCTGGCTCTATGAGAACAAGCGGGCGGCGATCGAGTTTCTCACGCGCGAGATGAAGCTCAAGCCGGCGCATGCGGAAAAGGGCTGGGAGTATTATATCGAGAACCGCATATGGAATCCGGACGCCGACGTCAATCTCGAAGGCATGAAGGTCGTCATCCAAATCCAGGCGGAGCAGGGATTGATTCACGGCGGGCTGCCGAGTCCGGCGAAGTATGTCGACCAGAGTTATTTGCGCGAGGCGTTGAAGGAGATCGGCAGCAAGAGTTCTCAATAACCGGGAGGGGAGATGAAAGTCATCGCGGCGTTTTTGGCACTCAACGTTCACCTGTGTTCTGCGCTTGTCGTTTTCGCGCAGCCGAGCCCTGCGGTGCTCGAGGGCGCGAAGAAAGAGGGCAGGCTCACCTGGTACACCTCGATGGCGATCGACACGTCGAAGCCGCTGCTCGACGCCTTCATGAACGAATACCCCTTTCTCAAAGACAAGGCCGAGCTTGCGCGGCTCGGCGAGGAGCAGCTGCTGAACCGCATCTTGACGGAAGCGCGCGCAGGCAAAATCCTGTTCGATGTCGTCTCGTCGAGCGGGATTCAGCTCCTCACGCAGAAGAATTTTCTCACGCCGTACGCATCTCCGGAGGCGCAAGCTTATGCGCCCGAACTGAAGGACGCCGGGCACCGCTGGACGGCCGTTTACAACAATAATCTCGTCGTCATGTACAACACGCG
>DATFWH010000082.1:0-2292 GCA_035259465.1 Binatia bacterium | reverse complement strand
CCTCGGTATCGAACATGTAGATCGTCTTGCCGCTCTTGCGCTCGACGATGCGATGGAATTTGCCCAGCTCCTTCGCTTTGCGCAGCGCCTCCTCGTAGTCGCGCATGTCCATGTCGAAGGCCTGGTGCGCGATGCCGTCCTGGTCGAGCGCGTCGCGTTTGAGCGGCCGCGGCCGCTCGAAGAGCACGACGTCGCTGTCGCCGCAGCGCAGCCGGTCGAGACGCTGGTACTTGCCGTGGATTTCCAGCGCGTCGGGATTATTGGGATTGCCGCCGACGCGGTCCATGAACTCAAGGCCGAGCACGTTGACGTAAAAATCGCGCGCGCGGTCGATGTCGTCGACAGGAATGCCGACGTGGTAGAGGTCTTTGACTTTCATGACAGCCCCCTTCTATCTGAGGAACAGCTTGGAATATTCCTTGCGCTTCTCGGCGAAGCCGGCGGTGTCGAGCTCGTCCATCTCGATCTCCTGGATCTTATCGGCGCCGTCGAGCGGCGGATAGATGCCTTTGCGCGTGACGAACTCGCCGAGCCGCGCCATCGTCTTCATGCTCTCCTCGCCCAGGAAGAAGTCGATGAACGCCTTCGCCGCGTTGGGCCGCGCCGCCTTGCTGTCGACGCCGATGTAATGGCCGTGGCCCAGCATCTTGGGCTCGCGCACGTAGTCGAGCGGCGCGCCCTTCTGCGCGAACGCCACGACGTATTTCAAATAGCTGATGCCGAGCGGCGTCTCGCCGGTCGTCACGCGCTCGGCGGCGTTGAGCACGCCCTCGACGATCGCCGGTCGCGTCGCCGCGAAGTCGCGGATGAACTTCTCGGCCTTGTCCTTGCCCATGAGCTTATAGAGGCTCGCCGGCCAGCTCGCCGCGATCACGCCGCGCGTCGGGTCGGGCATCGCGACCTTGCCGCGAAACTCCGGCTTCAATAAGTCCTCCAGCGACTTCGGCACCGCCTCGGGCTTGATGATGCTTTTGTTGTAGATCACGCCGACCACGCCGGTGCGGTAGCGCGGCCCGAGCACCGGATGGACGATGTCCGGCGCGAAATCCTTGCTGGCGGGCGAGATGTATTTTTGAAAGACGTTTTCCTTCAGCATGATGAGCATCGGCGTCGAGTTGGTTACGATAACATCGGACTGGACCTTGCCCGCGCGGTGCTCGCTGATCGCGCGGTCGGTCAGCGACGCCGCCGACGCGCGCCAGTAATCGATGGTGATGCCGGTCTTTTTCTCGAAGGCGCTCTTGATGTCGTCGAAGACGTCGCTCTCGAGCGAGCCGTAGATGACGACGCGGCCCTCTTTCTTCGCGTCGGCGACGAGCTTTGCGTCCTGGGCGAAAACTGAGGATGCAGCAGCTAGAACAAGAATCGTAGCGGCAATTAATTTTTCCATTTCACTTCAACGACTCTTCTCTCTTATCATTTTCGCCACGTCGACTAGCCGATCTGCATCGTTAACTTTAAAGCCAAGTATCTCTGACAGCGTTATTGCCGCTCCGTCAGGATAATACCCGATCCTCGACTCATCGCTTACAAAAAACACGTTCTCCTCGCGAATCCCTAAAATTTCATGGATTTTTCTGATCTCTTCCGAATACTTCTCGACGAGCGGCGTGTCGGCGAATGTGAGAGTACCGTCTCGAGCCGCCTGACGAACACGCGCGACCGCGTTACACATTTCACAGCCAGGATTGAAGTTTTCATGAATTTGGCAGCCCGCCATTGCTACTCCCCGCCCTGCGCCCATTCGTCGAAATCTTCGAGCCCGAGGCGCTGGAGCGTGTCTCGGAACGGCCGGCCGCTGCGCTCGTGGCGTCCCGACAATCGATAATATTCGTAAATCAAATCGGGCAGCCACTTGGCGATCGTGAAGCCCTGGTATTTTCCGTCCGGAATCGGCTCCAGAAAGCGCGGCCCGACGTCTTTCCAGTCGTCGTCGGCGACCCAGCCGCGCTGCGTCGCGAATATGCTCTGGAGCAGCATGCTGCGGTGGCCGGCGGCGAGCGCCTCGTCCATTGTGAAGTTCCATCCCGTCACGGCGTTGAGCGCGTCGATAACGCAGTTGAGGCCGTCCGGCTTTTGCTGCGTCAGCGCGAACCAGCAAGCGCCGAAGATGCCGGTGAACTGCCGGAATTGCTCGGAGATCATGTGCGAGCGCGCCCAGCCGTCGGGCGCATTGTCGTCGAGCGGGCCCCATTTTTCCTTGTCGCGCAGATCCGGCGGAGGTTTGGCCGAACCGCCGCCCTGCGGCTTCATGCCGCCGGAAGCGACCAGCTCGCGCAGCATCTCGCCCAA
>DATFWH010000081.1:0-3564 GCA_035259465.1 Binatia bacterium | reverse complement strand
AAGAAAAGCGCGTTGGTGTGGTGGTTGATCATGAGATCGAGCGGCTTGACTTCGAGCTTGCCCTTGGCATTGCGCATGTCGACGATGAACACCGAAAGCCCGCGCGTCTTGTCTTTCAGCTCGTCGTAGGGCGTCGTGCGCGCGAGCAGCAGCATCAGGTCCGATTCGAGCACGCGCGAGATAAAAATTTTCTGGCCATTGATGACGTATTTGTCGCCGCGCTTGGTCGCCGTCGTCTCGATGCGCGTCGTCTCCGAGCCGGCGTTGGGCTCGGTGACGCCGAAGGCCTGCAGGCGCAATTCGCCCGTCGCGACCTTCGGCAGGTATCTTTTTTTCTGCTCGGCGCTCCCGTGGCGGAGCAGCGTCCCCATCGTGTACATCTGCGCGTGGCATGCCGTGGCGCTGCCGCCCGAGCGGTTGATTTCTTCCAGGATAATGCTGCCCTCGGTAATGCCGAGACCGCTGCCGCCGTATTCCTCGGGTATCAGCGCGGCGAGCCAGCCGAGCTCGGTGAGCTTTTTCACGAAGGCGTCGGGATAGCCGCGCTGCTTGTCGACCTCGCGCCAGTAGGTATCGGGGAACTCGCGGCAGACTTTGCGCACCTCGTCGCGGATCTGCTGCTGCTCCTCCGTCAGGTTGAAATCCATCCTCGCCTCCGATATTTCAGGGAATGCCGCACGCAGTATATAGCGCGAACGAAAGAATGTCGAAGGAGGAATCATGGCGGTAAAGCCCGGCTGGGAGGGCCGCTACTTCGAGGATTTCGCCGTCGGCGACGTCTATCAGTGCCGGCTCGGCCGCACGATCACCGAGGCGGACAATATCTGGTTCACGCTGCTCACCAACAACACCAACCAGATCCACTTCAACAACGAATACGCCAAGCGCACGGAATTCGGTAAGTGCCTCGTCAACAGCGCGCTCACGCTGGCGATCGTCGCCGGGATGGGGGTCGCCGACGTGAGCGAGAACGGCTTCGCGCTCGGCTGGGACGAGATCAAGCTGCCGAACCCGCTGTTCGTCGGCGACACGCTCTATTCGGAATCGGAAGTCGTCGACAAGCGCGAATCGAAATCGAAGCCGCAGTGGGGCATCATCAAGGTGCGCACGCGCGGCGTGCAGCAGGACGGCAAGGTGGTTATAGACTACACGCGCAGCGTCATGGTCTGGAAAAAAGCGCACGCGCCGCGGCGCGATCTCTTTCCCGAGGTCAAGGATGGCAAATAGCGCGCGCGCCCTCGAGGGCGTGCGCGTCGTCGCCTTCGAGCAGGTCCTCTCGGGTCCCTTCTGCACGTCGATCCTCGGCGACATGGGCGCGGAGGTCGTCAAGGTCGAGCGCCCGGGCGTCGGCGACCTCATCCGCCACTGGGACAAGGCGGTGCGCGGCCTATCTTCCGGCTACGTCTGGCTCAACCGCAACAAGCAAAGCCTCACCGTCGACGTCAAAGACGCGCGCGGCCGCGAGATTCTCTACAAGCTTATTCGCGAGGCGGATGTTTTCTTCGAGAACTACGCCCCCGGCGTCGCCGAGCGCTCCGGTTTGGGCTACGAGAAATTAAAGGCGCTCAATCCGCGCCTCATTTATTGCGCGCTCTCGGGCTACGGCCAGGACGGGCCGTACCGCGACGTCAAAGCCTACGATCTCTTGATCCAGGGCGAGGCGGGAATTATCGCGACGACGGGATATCCCGACAAGCCGGCCAAGGCCGGCATCGCGATCGCCGACATCGCCGCCGGCCTCTACTCCGCGCTCGGCATCGTCCTCGCGCTCTTCCAGCGCGAAAAAACGGGTGAAGGGCAGATGATCGACGTCTCGATGTTCGAATCGATCGTCTCATGGCTCGGCTATTTTCCGCATCACTACTGGCACCAGGGCGAAGAGCCCGGCCGCGTCGGCATGCGCCATCATTACGTGACGCCGTACGGGCCGTACCTTGCGTGCGACGGCAAGTACGTGAACCTCGCCGTCGCGACGCCGAAAGATTGGGAGCTCTTCTGCCGCGACGTCATCCAAAAACCCGGCCTGCTGCAGGACGAGCGCTTCGACACCGTCGAGAAGCGAAGAAAAAACCGCGCGATCCTGGAGGAAGAGATCGAAAAGACATTTCTCGAGCGTGACCACACCGAATGGCTGGAGCGCTTGAAGAAAGCGCAATTGCCGTACGGCGAGGTGCGCGGCATCGCCGAAGTCCTGGCGCACCCGCAGGCGGCCGCGCGGCGCTTGATACGCGAAGTCGAATCGCCCGTGGGAAAAGTTCCCGTCGTCGGCAACCCCGTCCGGCTCTCCTCCAGCCCGGCGCGCTACGACGCGATTCCGGAACTAGGCGAGCATACGGAAGCGATCCTTAAGAAGCTCGGCTACGACGCGGTCGCGATCGAAAAATTGCGCGCGGACAACGTCATCTGACGCTACCCCGCCCTTCCGTCATCCCGAACAGCAGCGCGGATGTGTGTCGACGGGCCGATGCACGGAGCGAGCAATTCGCGCGTGTCGACGGGCGAGCGCAACGGAGACTCATTGCATCGGCCCGGAGAAATGAATCCGCGCCATGGATAGATTCTACCGTGCGCCGCAGCAGCGTTTGTACTTTTTCCCGCTGCCGCACGGGCACGGATCGTTCCTTCCCGCCGGCGACGGCGGCGGCGCGTCTTCGGCGCGGACGACTTCCATCAGTTTTTCCAGCGGCTGGTTCGCGTTCCAGAGTTCGACCATCTTTTGCAGATACGGCCTGCTGTGAAGGAAGAAGCTTTTGTAGCCGGCGCAGAGATAATTCAACCCCGCCTCGCCGTCCGGCGTCGCGATGAAGCGATCCTTCGGGCAGCCGCCGTTGCACATCGCGCGCACTGCGCACTCGCGGCAGTAGCGCGGCAGGCTGTCGCGCTTCGCCTCGCCGAAGGCGCGCTGCGCCGCACTTTCGACCAACTCGCCGAGATGCGTCTCGGCGATGTTCCCCACGCGGTACTCCGGCTCGACGAAGTGGTCGCACGAGAAGAAATCGCCGTTGTGCTCGACCACCGGCACGTCGCCGCAGGTCTCGCGGAAGATGCAGAGCGAATGGTCCATGCCAGCGAGCGGACGCGCCGCCTCGTCGAACATCTGGATCGCGACCTTGCCGACGTCGTTGCGCAGCCACTCGTCGAAGACGGCGATCAAAAATTTCCCGAACGCCTCTGCCGGCACCGTGCGCGCGCTGACGCCGCCGTTCTCGCGCTCGACGAGCGGCAAAAATTGCAGGAACTCGACGCCCAGGTCCTTGAAGAAGCGGTAGACCTGCGTCGGATGGCGCACGTTCTTGTCGTGGACGACGCAGAGCACATCGATGTGCACGTCGTGCTCCGCGAGCATGCGATAGGCGCGCACGACCTGCTTGTGCGTCGGCTTCTGGCCTTTGTCGACGCGGTATGCGTCGTGCAGCTCGCGCGGGCCGTCGAGGCTGAGGCCGACCGCGAAGCGCTCGGCGGCGAAGAAGCGGCACCAGCCTTCGTTCAGCAGCGTGCCGTTAGTCTGGATCCCGTTGGTGATCTTCTTGCCTTCCGGGCGATGCTTTTTCTGCAGCGCGGCGA
>DATFWH010000080.1:0-9191 GCA_035259465.1 Binatia bacterium | reverse complement strand
GCATCTCGGCGACGGCTGGTTCCCGCTCGCCGAGCCCGGCGACAAGGTGCGCGCGATGATCGAGAAAATCAGAGGCTACGCGAAAGAGACCGGCCGCGACCCGTCGGCGATCGGCATCGAGGGGCGCGTCAGCGTGGCCGGCGGAGATCCGGAGAAATGGCGCAGCGCCGTCTCGGCCTGGAAAGCGCTCGGCGCGACACACCTGTCGGTGAATACGATGAAGGCGGGGTTATCAGGAGCCGCCGGGCACGTTGACGCGATTCGGCGATTCCGTGGCGCGATTGCCGGCCTGTAGGACTTTCTTCTCCAGCTTTTGCGCCAGCATCTTCACGTCGCCGTAAGGATCGCCGCCCGTCTTGACCGATTCTTTTATCGACGCAATCGAGCGGGCGAGATTCTTCCCGTTCAGCTGGTAGACGGTCTCGAAGAGATCCAAATCCTTGAAGTAAAGCAGGTAGTGCATGAGCACGGCGTTGTTGAGCTGCGCCTTGGCGAAGCTGCGATAATGGTGGTTCGGACGGTCGGCGATCTGCTCCACCCAGTTCGTTTGAGCGCGAGAAAAAACTTCCTCGCGCAGGCGCAGCTTGTCGGCGTCGGGAATATTCTTCGCGTATAGCTCCGCCACCGACGCGGCCACGTCGCCCAGATAGCGCGAGAACTCGATCTGCTCTTCCCACTCCTCGATGGCGCGCAGATGCTCGGGGCTGCCCTCGCCCCAGCGGTCGCGGAAGAACTGTATCGCAGCCTGCGCGCCGACGAAGTTCGCGAGACTCTCGTTGAATTCGCCCGCGCCCCCTACATACATCGTGTTGTGGAAAAGCTCGTGGAAAATGATGTCGGCCAGCGTCACCTTGTCGTAGCGGAGCAGGTGCGCGAGCAGCGGGTCGTCGAACCAGCCCAGCGTGCTGAATGCGGGCGAGGTGCGGATATAGGTGTCGTAGCCGTTCTTCTCGAACTTTTTCGCCTCGGCCAGCGCCTCTTCCTGGGAAAAGTACCCCTTGTAGGGTACGTTTCCGATCACGAGGAACCACCACATGTGCGGCTTGAGCTCGGTCTTCGGCGCCGCCATGAGAATGTAGCTCAGGTTCTGCCGGTCGACGAAGGAATAGCTCGAATAGCTACCCCTAACGTTGAATTTAAGCTGGTCGCGGGCGTACTCGCGCACGGCCAAGACGAGCTTGAACTGGTCGCGCGTTTTAGGATCGAGATCGGGTTTCTGGAGGGCGTCCTCGATCGGCTCGCGGCGCCAGAGGATTTTTCCTTCCTCGTACGCCGCGCGCATGACATAGGTCGGCGAGCAGCCGGAAAGAGTCACGACTATAAGAAGGCAGGCAGCGATAAGCAGCCGCCTGCCCGGGGTAAAGCTTAAAAACATTGCGCGAATTGAAAGATTAACACAAACGAAGAGGGGAATGCAAAGAGGAAAACAAATTTATCGAACGCGATTGACAGACTTGAAAAGAATTAGGAATATCAACGGAATACGACGGAATTTTCAATTTAACGGTGAGGCGAACCGTGACAGCCCGCATCTTTAACTTAGTTCTTACCACCATAATATTTTTGACAGCGATGCCGTCGCTGAACGCGTCGGATGCGCCGAAGGCCGCACTGACAGTTTCGCCTTTGCGCAAGTCCGACATTGATTACGGCTGCGGTTGCTCTTTTCATTATCCGCCACGACTTGAATACAAGGGGGCGACTGTTCTGCAGTGGCATCTCGGAAACAAAGGAAACCTTCGGGTGAATAATCGAACGTATAGGCTATCCGTTCAACCCGAGTACCTGATTGCTACGCCGAAAGTTGGCGACGTTGTTTCGTTCGGTCTGCAAGGTGAGGATCTAACTGTGTCCGTCGAGTGTAGAATTACTCGTGTTTGCGGAGAAAAAGACGAGGCGTGCGAGGTGACGCTGATGCGCGGGCGCATGACTGTTCAGAAAGAAAACGATCGCGCACAACTTCCGGTCTGGGGTAACTGCGGCTGCTAGCCCTCACAGCTTCGCCGCCGTGTCGTCATCCGCCGGCTTCGGCTCCTCCTCCGTCGCGTACTGCAGCTGATACAGCCGGTAGTAAATCCCCTGCTTCTGCATCAGCTCGGCGTGCGTGCCCGTCTCGCGGATCTCGCCGTGGTGGAAGACGATGATGCGGTCGGCGTTGCGGATCGTCGATAGGCGATGTGCGATGACAAGGCAGGTGCGCCCCTTCATCACTGTTTCGAGGGCGTCCTGGATCATAAGCTCGGTCTCGGTGTCGACGCTGGAGGTCGCTTCGTCGAGGACGAGGATCTCCGGCTGAAACACGAGCACGCGCGCCAGCGAGAGGAGCTGGCGCTGGCCGGTGGAAAAATTGCTGCCGCGCTCGCGCACGTGCGCGCCGAGGCCGTCCGAATGCCGGGTGAGCACGCTTTCAACGTTCGCGCAGCGTACCGCCTCCGCGATACTTTCGTCGGAGATTCCGCTCTCGCCGAGCGTCAGGTTCGCCCGCACATCGCCGGAGAATAGAAAAACGTCCTGCAGGACAACGCCGATGTGACGGCGGAGCGCGGACAGATCCCAGTCGCGCACGTCGACGCCGCTCACTTTGATCGAGCCGCGCTGGATGTCGTAGAAGCGGCTGAGCAGCTTGATGGTCGTCGTCTTTCCGGAGCCGGTCGCGCCGACGATCGCCACGCGCTCGCCCGGCGCGACGGTAAACGAGACGCCTTTCAACACCGGGGTGTCCGGTTTGTACGAGAACCACACGTTTTCGAAGCGCACCTCGCCGGTGAACGGCTTCGGCACCACCGGTTTCGGCGGATTGTCGATGGCGATCGGCGTATCGAGGAGCTGAAAGATGCGCTCGGCCGACGACATCGCGGACTGCATCACCGTGTACTTCTGGCTGAAGTCGCGCAGCGGCACGAAGAAGCGGTTGATGTATTCCTTGAACGCGACGATCGTGCCGATGCCGATCGCGCCGGCCAGCGCCTCGCCGCCGCCGTACCACAAGAGCAGCGCGAGGCTGACCGAGCCGGCGGCTTCGACCATTGAGTAGAGCGCGGCCTCGTAGACGTTCGAGAGCTGGTTGGCGTCGCGGTGCGCCGCGTTGAGGTCGTCGAAATCGCGGTAGCTTCTTTTCTCGCGCACGAAGAGCTGGATCACCGCCATGCCGGAGATCGCCTCGCCGAGGTAGCCGTTGATGCGCGCAATGCGCTCGCGTATCAGGCGGTAGGTCCGCCGCGCCTTGTGGCGGAAAAAATTGATCGCGATGAACATCGGAGGGATCAGCGCGAGCGAGACGAGCGCGAGCTTCACGTTGATGTAGAGCATGATGGCGATGATCCACAGCAGCATGACGAAGTCGGAGAGGACGGTCATCGCGCCCGCGGCGAACATTTCCTGGAGCACGTCCACGTCGCTCGTCATGCGCGTCACGAGCCGCCCGACTGGGTTCCTGTCGAAGTAGCTCATCGGGAGCTTCTGCACGTGCGCGAAGATCGCGATGCGCATGTCGGCGAGCGACCTCTGCGCCACCAGCATCGTGAGATAATAATGTACGTAGCCCGAGACCGCCTCCCCGAGCACGGCGACCAAGAGCAGCGCGGCGATGCCGAAAAGTCCGTGGAGATCGCCGCCCGCCATGTAGCGGTCGATCGCGATCTTCATCAGATATGGCTGGGCAAGGCCGCAAAGCTGGAGCAGCGGCAGGAGGAGAAGCGCCGCGAAGAAAAGCCTCTTGTACGGAATGAGGAAGCGCCAGAGCCGGCGGATGAGCCGGACGTCGTAAGCCTTGCCGTACTCCTCTTCCTGGTGGAGCTGATCCGGCGGCAGGCTGGCGGCTTTTTCATTTCCGTTCCGCGCCGCGCCGTTCGTAGGTTCGATGGGGTTCGCCATGGCGATTATTCGATGTGCTCCAGCTCCTCGGTCAGCTGCTGCTGGCGATAGAGATCGGCGTAAAGGCCGCCGCGGGCGACCAGCTCCTGGTGCGTGCCGCGCTCGATGACGCGCCCCTCGTCGAGCACCAGGATCTCATCGGCCTCTTTCACCGCGGAGATCCGGTGCGAGATGATGACGCAGGTCTTCTCGTCGATCGTCGATCTAAGGCCGCGGAGGATCATGTCCTCGGTCTCGGCGTCGACGCTCGACAAACAGTCGTCGAGCACGAGAAAAGGAGCGTCGGTGACGAGCGCCCGCGCGAGCGTCGCGCGCTGCTTCTGCCCGCCGGATAACGTGATGCCGCGCTCGCCGACGATAGTCTGTAGGCCCTCGGGAAAGATCGCGACGTCGCGGTCGAGCCGCGTCGTGCGCACCGCCTGCTCGATCTCTTCGTCCGTCACCTCGTCGCGGCCGAAAGCGAGATTGCGCCCGAGCGAGGTCGAAAAGAGAAACGGGTCCTGCGGCACATAGCCGATCAGCTTGCGGAGATCGGCGAGCGAGAGCGAGCGCACGTCGCGGCCGCCGACGCAAACCGCGCCCGATGAGACGTCGTAGAGGCGCGGTATCAGCTGCGCGAACGTGCTCTTTCCCGCTCCGGTCCGGCCGACGATGCCGAGCGTGCGTCCGCGCGGCACGACGACGTCGATATCCTTTATAATCGCCTCGCCGTTGGCCTTGCCGTCGTGCCCGAACGAGACGTTCCGGAACTCGATGCCGTACTTGCCGTTGCCGAGCGGCTGCGCGCCGGCGGGACTCGCGATCGCCGGCTCGATCTTGAAGATCTCTTCGAGCCGCTCCATCGCGGCGCGGCCGCGCTCGATGAGCGAAAGCATCCAGCCGAACGCCGCCGTCGGCCAAGCGAGCACATGGAGATACGCGATGAAGGCGACAATATCTGCGATCAAGAGGTCGCCCCGGATGACGCGCAGGCCGCCGTAGCCGATGACGAGAAGGATCGTCACGCCCGAGAGCGCCTGCATGACGGGACCGATGAGACCGCGCAGGCGCGCGAGCTCCATGTTCTTTTCCTGAAAGTCGCGGTTCAGCTCGACGAAGTCGCGGATCTGGTTCGCTTCCTGCGTGTACGCCTTGACGACGTGCATGCCGCTCAAGTTTTCCTGTATGTGCGAGCTCAGCTCCGCCATCTGCCGCTGCACGGCGAGCGAGCACTTGAGAATCCGCCCGCGGAAGCGCCGCACGGCATAAATCAAAAGCGGGCAGGGAATCAGAGCGACGAGCGTCAGGCGCACGTCGATGGAGAACATGAGAGCAATGCCGTAGACATAATACGCCGGCGCGTTGACGAAGTTTAGGATGCCGGGACCGAGCAGCGAGCGCACGGCCGAGATGTCGTTGATGACGCGCGACATCAAATCGCCAGTGCGCTGCGCATGGTAGAAGCCGACCGGCAGCTTCTGCAGATGCGCGAAGAGATCGTTCCTTATGTCGTATTCGATATCGCGTCCGGCATTGAAGATTAGCGCGCGGGAAATGGTGCGGACGGCGCCCTGCGCGACTCCGGCGACGGCGATCAGCGCCGCATAGTAGCGCACGTCCCAGAGACTGCCGCCCTGCTCGATCACCTTGACCGCGGCCCGCATGAGCCACGGGATCCACATGACGAGCGATACGGTGCCGAGGAGGCAGAGCGCGCCCAGGAGATAGCGCCGCCAATAGCGCAGCACGTAGCTCCAGAGCCGTCCCATTCCGCCCATAGGATAAATTTATACGCCACAGGCGGAACGTTCGCAAGGAAAACGGCAGAATCGCCGCGAAAATTCGAGGGAAAATCGTCGTTGCTTGATCGCGTGCGCGCGCTGTTATAGCTTGACGCTGTGCGAAGCGACAAGAACGCGCGCGTCCGACGCGCGCTTCTCGGCTGGTATCGCCGCTCGCGGCGCGATCTCCCGTGGCGCGCCACGCGCGATCCCTACGCGATCTGGGTTGCGGAGACGATGCTCCAGCAGACCCAGGTGAATACCGTTGTCCCCTACTATCAGCGGTTCCTCGCAGCGTTTCCTTCAATTAACGATCTCGACCGCGCGCGCCGCGACAAGGTCCTGACGCTCTGGTCGGGCCTCGGCTATTACCGCCGCGCAACGAATCTGAAACAGGCCGCGCGCGAGGTCGTCCGCCGCCACGGCGGCAAGCTGCCGCGCGATTATGCGGCGCTGCGGGCGCTGCCCGGCGTCGGCGACTACACCGCCGGCGCGGTCATGAGCATCGCGTTCGGCGAGCGCTATCCGGCGCTCGACGCGAACGCGCGGCGCGTGTTGTCGCGGATCTATGAGACGCGCAACGAGGCCGCGCTAAAGACAGTGGCAGCGGGCGTCGTTCCACGCGCGCGCCCCGGCGCCTTCAACCAGGCGTTGATGGATTTGGGCGCGACGGTCTGCCTCGCGCGCAATCCGCGCTGCGTTGTGTGCCCCGTCGCGGCGCATTGCTCGGCGGCGCGCGGCGGCCGCATCGCAAAGAGTGCCGCGAAAGCCCGGACGCGAAAAGTCGAATGGCCGCTGGCGGTGATCGCGCAAAACGGCAGAATCCTGCTGCGCCGCCGCGCCGAGCACGGCCTGCTCGCCGGCATGTGGGAGATTCCCGGCGGCGAGAAGAAGCCGCGCGAGCGGATAACCGAGGCGTTAGCCCGCGAGCTGACCTCCGCGGGCGCGCGCGTCGCGTCGGCGGCGATGCTCGGCGTCGTGCGCCACAGCATCACCGATCGGAATATCCGCGCGCCGGTTTATCTCTGCACGCTCGAAAGCGATTTCCCGGAAAAAATTTCCGGCTGGCGCTGGCTGCCGCTCGGCGCACTGAAAAGACTTCCGATTTCCGCGCTCAGCATAAAAGCGGCGCGGCTCGTGCAAACACCGTGAAGGGCGTCGTCTTCAAAAGCGTGCTCGCCGCGCTCGTGATCGGCTTCATCCTCTACGAATATTTGAGCTTTCCCGACGTCTCGCCGCTCAAGAAAAGAAATCCGCGCACGACCGCGCTGATGGATCTCCGCGACGAACAGTTCCGGAGCCGCGGGATGCGCCCCGGGCGCCAGCAGGTCTGGGTGCCGTATGATTCGATATCGGAACATCTCAAAAAAGCGATCCTCTTGAGCGAGGACGCGTCGTTCTTCAGCCACAACGGCGTCGACTTCTATGAGCTCAAGGAGGCGGCGAAGCGCGACTGGCAAAAGGGCGAGTTCGCGCGCGGCGGCAGCACGATCACAATGCAACTCGCGCGCAATCTCTATCTCAACCCGTCGAAGAATCCGTTGAGGAAAGTTCGCGAGGTGATCATCGCCTTTCAGCTCGAGCGCGAGCTCAGCAAGCGGCGGATTTTCGAGCTCTATCTCAACGTCGTGGAGTGGGGACGCGGCATCTACGGCGCGGAGGCGGCGTCGCGCCATTATTTAGGGAAACCCGTCTCCGCACTCGACCCCGCCGACGCGGCGACGCTCGCCGCGCTCCTCCCGAGCCCGCTCAATCCGCGCGAAAAGAGTCTGCTCTACCGGAGAAATTTGATTCTCAAGCGCATGGCGGCCACCAACCACATCAGCGCCGCCGAGGCCGACCGCCAGAGCCGCCGGCCGCTGTTTTACCGCGGCGAGGAGCCGCCCCCGCCGCCCGAGGAGGAGAAATCCATTTTCGACTAATGGTCGTAAATATCTATAGGCCCGCTCCTTGGGCATTCCGACGGACGCATGATAAGATAAAGTCACTGAGGAGATTTCATGCTGATCAAGAAACCCGCAGATATTAAATCCACCGAGATCACCCCCAAAGAACTGTTCATGAGCCGGCGGCGCTTTCTCGCGCAGGCGGCGGTCGCCGGCGCGGCGGTCGCCGTGTCGGCGGCGCTGGATTTTCTGCTTCCGTCGGAAGCCCGCGCGGGCGAAAAGCTCGCCAACGTGCAGAAAAGCAAATTCAGCATCGACGAGAAGCAGACGCCGCTCAAGGACATCACCACCTACAACAACTTCTACGAGTTCGGCACCGATAAGTATTCCCCCGCGCAGTACGCCAAGTCGCTCCAGCCGCGGCCGTGGAGCGTCGCCGTCGAAGGCGAAATCAATAAGCCCAAGCGCTACGACATCGACGAGCTGATGAAATTGGCGCCGCTGGAGGAGCGCGTCTACCGCATGCGCTGCGTCGAAGGCTGGTCGATGGTGATCCCGTGGATCGGCTTTCCGCTGAATGCACTCATCAAGCGCGCCGAGCCCACGGGCAAGGCGAAGTACGTCGAGTTCACGACGCTGCTTGATCCCAAGCAGATGCCCGAGCAGCGGAGCCGCATGATCCTCGACTGGCCGTACGTGGAAGGCCTCCGTATGGACGAGGCGAGCCATCCGCTCGCGATCCTCGGTGTCGGCCTCTACGGCGAGACGCTGCCGAATCAGAACGGCGCGCCGATCCGCATCGTCGTGCCGTGGAAGTACGGATTTAAGAGCATCAAGTCGATCGTCAAGATCCGTTTCGTCGAGCAGCAGCCGATGACCACCTGGATGAAGGCCGGGCCGACCGAGTACGGCTTTTACTCCAACGTCAATCCCGAGGTCGATCACCCGCGCTGGAGCCAGGCGACCGAGCGGCGCATCGGCGAGTTCTTAAAGCGCAAGACGCTCCCGTTCAACGGCTACGCCGACCAGGTCGCGTCGCTGTATCAGGGCATGGATCTGCGCAAGTACTTCTAGCGCCGTTGAAGCTCACAGTCCTCAAGGCTGCGGTCTTTCTCGCGTCGCTGACGCCGCTTTATTGCCTCGCTTACTTCGCCTTCACCGACAATCTCGGCGCGAACCCGATCGAGGTCATCACGCACTGGACCGGCGACTCAACAATCATATTCCTCCTGATCACGCTGACCGTCACGCCGCTGCGGAAGATCTCCGGCTTAAACGACGCGGTCAAGTTCCGGCGCATGCTGGGGCTTTTCGCGTTCTTCTACGCGTGCCTGCATTTTACGACCTACATCTGGCTCGACCAGTTTTTCGATGTGCACAGCATGGTGAAAGACGTCGCCAAGCGGCCGTTCATCACGGTCGGCTTCGCGAGCTTTATCCTTTTGATCCCGCTCGCGCTCACCTCCACGGCGGCGATGGTGCGGCGACTGGGGAAGCGATGGCAAAAGCTCCATCGGCTCGTCTACTTCGCCGCCGCCGGCGGGGTGATACACTATTGGTGGCTGGTGAAAAAGGACATCCGCTGGCCGCTCTTCTTCGGCGTCGTGCTCCTGCTCCTGCTCGCGTTCCGCGCCGCGATCCGCTGGAGCGCGCGCCAGCCCTCGCGCCTCTT
>DATFWH010000079.1:0-7089 GCA_035259465.1 Binatia bacterium | reverse complement strand
GCGCTTGAAGCGCGCGACGACGTCGCCGATCGAGTAATTCCGCACGTGGCCCATGTGGATGCGGCCCGAGGGATAGGGGAACATCTCGAGGACGTAGTACTTCGGCCGGGCGGCGTTGCGGGTCGCGCGGAAGCTTTTATTCTCCTCCCAGACGCGCTGCCACTTCTCTTCGACGGCTTGCGGGTAGTATCGGTCGTCCATAAATCGAAAATGCCGCTCAGTTATCCTTCGGATGGCCCGCGGCGGCGATTTTATCCAGAATGCCGTTGATGAACGTGAAAGAATCGGCGGCGCTGAAGCGCTTGGCGATCTCGATCGCTTCGTCGATGCTCACGTTCACCGGGATATCGGCACAGCAAAGCAGCTCGTAGGTCGCGAGCCGAAGAATGACGAGATCGACCTTCGCGATGCGATCGAGCTTCCAGTTCTCCGCCGTCTCTTCGATGCGGCGGTCGATCTCCTCGCGATGTTCGAGAACTCCGGCGATAAGCCGACGCGCAAAGTCCTTGGCCTCGGCGCCGCCTTCGAAATGGCTCAGGAACAGCGCCAGCGATTTCACCGACGCGTCGCCGGTCACCTCGACCTGATAAAGCGCCTGGACCGCGAGCTCGCGCCCTTGTCGACGAGGTCCCATAGATAATCGTCAGGCCTTCGATCGAGATTCTCCGCGCCTACTTCGCGCCCAAATCCTTCTTCAAGTTCGCCATCTCGATTGCGGTCAGCGCGGCCTCGTAGCCCTTGTTCTGATTCTTCTCGCCGGCGCGCTCCATCGCCTGCTCGACATTGTTGGTCGTCAAGACGCCGAACGAGATCGGCAGGCGGTATTCGAGCGTCAACGCGCCCAGGCCGCGCGTGACCGCGTCGGCAATGTAGTCGAAATGCGGCGTATCCCCGCGGATGATCGCCCCGAGGCACACGAGCGCGTCGTGCTTGCCGCGGGCGGCAACTTGCTTCGCCACGAGCGGAATCTCGAAGGCGCCCGGCACGCGGATCACGTCGATGCGTCTTTCGTCGGCGCCGTGCGCCCGCAGCGCCTCGAGCGCGCCCTCGAGAAGTTTTTCGGTCACGAAATCGTTGAAGCGACTTACGACGATGGCGAACTTGAGGCCGCTGGCGTCGAGCCGTCCCTGAATCGCTTTCGGCATGAACGGGCGCTACTTTCCCGACTTGGACTCGAGCTTGGAAAAAAGATGTCCCATCTTCCGCTGCTTGGTGCGGAGGTATTCGATGTTCGTCGCCTGCGGCGGGACTTCGATCGGCACGCGCTCGACCACTGTCAGTCCGTAGCCTTCCAGCCCAATGATCTTCCGCGGATTGTTCGTTAGCAGCCGGATTTTCTGCACGCCGATATCGCGCAAAATCTGCGCGCCGATGCCGTAGTCCCTGAGGTCTTCCTTAAAGCCGAGCTCGAGATTTGCTTCGACGGTGTCCATCCCCTGGTCCTGCAGGGCATACGCCTTGATCTTGTTCGTGAGCCCGATCCCCCTGCCCTCCTGGTGCATGTAGACCAGCACGCCTTTGCCTACCTGATCGATCATCCTGAGCGAGCGCCGGATCTGATCGCCGCAGTCGCAGCGCATCGAGCCGAAAACGTCGCCGGTGAGACATTCCGAATGCATGCGCACGAGCACGGGCTCGTCTTTGTGAATGTCGTTTTTCACGAGCGCCATGTGCTCGTAGGCATCGGCGGTGTTGCTGTAAAGGATCGCCTTATATGCGCCGCCATGAATCGTCGGAAAATCGACCTCGGCGATGCGCTTGACGAGACACTCGCTCCGCAGCCGGTAGGCGATGAGATCGGCGATCGACGCGATCTTGAGCTTGTGCTTCGCCGCGAAGCGCTCGAGGAAGGGCATGAGGGCGACGGAGCCGTCGTCCTGGAGAATCTGGCAGATGACGCCGCCAGGCGCGAAACCGGCGATGCGCGCGAGATCGACGGCAGCTTCGATGCGCGCCGAGCGCACGAGGACGCCGCCGTTGCGCGCCTGCACGGGGAAGATATAGCCGGGGACGGCAAGATCACTCCGGCGCGTCTCTTCCGCGACGACGGCGCGGAGCGTGCGCGCACGGCTCGCGGCGGAAGCGGCCGCAGCGCCGTCGGCGCGGAGCGTGATCGACGCGCCGAGCGAGCCGACGACTTTCGAGCTCGACTCCTGGACCATCAGCGGAATCCCGAGCTGCTTCATGCGCTCTTCCGGCAGGCCGAGGCAAACGAGGCCGCGGGCGTGCTGCATCATGAAGTTGACCGCTTCCGTCGTGATATTCTCGGCCGCGGCGCAAAGGAACCCCTCGCCGTCGGCGCTGTCGTCGTCGACGAGAACGACGAGCCGGCCGGCGCGGATTTCTTCCAGGATCTCTTCGATAGGAGATATAGCCATGCGATTTAAGCTTGAAACGCGATCGATGCGGAGGAAGCGGAACTATTCCCGCCGGAGCAACCGCTGAACGTATTTTCCGATCAGATCGGTCTCGATGTTGACTTTAGCACCAACCCTAAGGTGGCGCAAATTCGTGTGTTTTAGCGTAAATGGGATCGCCGCGATAGAAAACCGACCTCGGCCGCACCCATTGACCGTAAGGCTGATACCGTCGACCGCAACGGACCCTTTGGGCACGAGCAGCCGCGAAAGCGGCGGCGAAACTCGGAAGGTATAAAACGTATAGTCCCCTTTTGTTTGAATCTTCTCCGCGGCGCCGACACCGTCTATATGACCGGTGACGAGGTGCCCTCCGAGGCGATCGCCGAGCTGCATCGGCCGCTCAAGATTGACCGCCGCGCCGCGTTTCAGTCCGCCGAAAGTCGTCCTTTTCAAGGTCTCGGGCGACACGTCGACCTTGAACGCGCCCCGGCTTTTCTCGGTCACCGTGAGACACGCGCCGTTGACGGCGATGCTGGCGCCGAGATCCATTTCATCCACGGGCAGGCCGGTCCGGACGACCAGCACGCCCGCGCCGCCGCGCCGCTCCCAGCGCACGACTTCGCCCACATCCTCGATAATCCCGGTAAACATCGTTTACAGATATCCGGTCAGGAGAAAGTCGTCGCCGATCGTTTCGATTTCAATGTTTTTGATCGGCCGGCTCTGGCTGATATCTTTGATTCCCAGCGACGAGAGGATCGGAAGCCCGTCGCCGCCGACGATCTTCGGAGCATAAAAGAACGCGATCTTGTCGACAACCCGCGCGGCGAGCGCGCGGCCGGCGGTGACCGCTCCCCCCTCGATCATGACGCTCACCATCTCCCGCTCGGCGATTTTTTTTAGCACCGCGGCGAGCGGGATTCCGTCGCGGCGCGAGGGGAGCCGCCAGACTTCCGCGCCGAGGTTCTCGAGCCGCACGGCTTTTCGCTCCGGCGCGCGCAGGCTCGCGACGACGATCGTCGCTCCCGGCTCACTGAGCATGCGCGCTGTCAGCGGCATGCGCAGCCGCGGATCGAGAACGACGCGGACCGGGTTGCGTCCTCCCGGAATCCGGCAGGTGAGCTGCGGGTCGTCGGCGATCACCGTGCCGACGCCGACGATAACGGCGTCGACAACATTGCGCAATTCGTGGACGCGCCGGCGCGCCGCCCGCCCGGTGACCCAGCGTGAGCTGCCGGTCGCAGTCGCTGTTTTGCCGTCGAGCGTTGCCGCCGATTTCAACAAGACGAAGGGAAGCCCGCGCGTGATGTATTTGATGAAAGGCTCGTTGAGCCTTCGGCACTCGGCTTCCAAGACGCCGGAGCGAACCTGGATCCTCGCCTGCCGCAGGCGCCTGAAGCCTCTGCCAGAAACGAGCGGGTTGGGATCCGCCATGCCCGCGACGACGCGTTTGATCTTCGCCGCGATCAGCGCGTCGACGCACGGCGGCGTCCGGCCATAGTGGCCGCAGGGTTCGAGATTGAGATAAAGCGTCGCGCCGTGCGCCCTTCGCCCCGCCCGCTTCAGCGCGTCGATCTCGGCGTGATCGCCGCCGGCCCGGCGGTGATAGCCGGTCGCGACGACTTTGCCGCCGCGCACGAGAACCGCGCCGACCATGGGATTGGGGCTCGTCCGCCCCGCCGCTTTCTCGGCCAGGCGAAGCGCGCTGCGCATATATCGAATGTCGGCTTCATCCCGACGAGACGTTTGAATCATAAAATAAGGCTTTTAACCTAGCATGGACCGCCGGCGTTTATCTAATGACTAACGGTGGCGGATATTTCCCGATAGGAGCGACAGTTAAAAGCGCCGGGCCCTTTAATGAGCCTCAAGTTTTGGCCATTGACTTAAAATTTGGACGGGCATACGTTTCGCGCAAGGACTGATGCAAGCAGTCCTTAGAGGAATTATTAGCGGAGGTCTTTATGGGATTGCTCGATCAATTCACAAAGGCTTTGGGAGACAAAGTTTCCGGTGGAGAAGGTCAAAACCCCTTAGTGGAAACCATCTTCGGCATGGTGAACAATCCTGAAACGGGCGGGCTCACAGGAATGGTGGAAAACTTTAAAAGCAAAGGCTTGGGCGGCGTCGTCGCGTCATGGATAAGCACGGGCCAGAACCAGCCGATTTCTTCCGAGCAGATTCAGCGCGTACTAGGCGGCGATCGAATCGAATGGATCGCCGAGAAGATTGGCGCTTCCAAGGAAGACGTTGCAGGCGGTTTGGCCAGTCTGCTCCCAGAGATTGTCGATAAGCTTACGCCCGATGGAAAGATACCGGAGGGCGGTTTGCTGCAACAGGGATTGAGTATGCTCAGAGGGAAGAGCGCCTAGTATTGCAAAACGGCTCTTAGCTCAGATTGGCACAAAACTCATAGGAGGAGGCTTCCATGGGCGTCTTTCATGTGGTCTGGTCAATCATCACGGGCTTTATTGTCGGGTTGATAGCGCGCGCAATACTGCCCGGCGCGGACAGTTTGGGCTTCATCGCAACGACCGTCCTCGGTATACTGGGTTCTCTCGCGGGCGGTTTCATCGGCGGACTCATTTCTAGGCCGCCGGAAGGGTCTAAATTTCATCCCGCCGGCTTTTTGATGTCGGTGGTTGGGGCGATCGTCTTGCTGCTCTTGTGGCGTTATATCAGGTAGCCGGGACCGCAGCGCTATTCGGCCGCTATTTCGGCTTGGCCGGCGCCCGCTTGGCGGGCTGCCCCTTGCGCTCTTTTAAGAGCTCCTCCAACTCGACCATGAATTCGTTGATGTCCTTGAACGAGCGATAGACGGAAGCGAAGCGAACATAGGCGACTTCGTCGATGTCGTGGAGCTCTTTCATCGTCGCCTCGCCGATCACCGAGCTGGGAACCTCCTTCTCGGCGCGCTCCTGCAGCCCGCGCTCGATGCGGTCCGCGACCGCCTCGATGGTGTTGATGCTGACGGGCCGCTTCTCGCACGCGCGCTTGAGCCCGTTCACGACTTTCAGCCTGTCGTAGCTCTCGCGGCGGCCATCTTTCTTAACAACGAGCGGCATGGTCTCCTCCACGCGCTCGTACGTTGTGAACCGGCGGCCGCATTTCTCGCACTCGCGCCGCCGCCGGATCATATTGGCGTCCTTGCTCAGGCGGGAGTCGATGACGCGGTTTTCCGCCTCGTGGCAGAAGGGACACTTCATGGGAATAGTGAGTTAGTGAGCGGTGAGGAGTGAGAGTTTGATCGAACGTTGCCGCGTTTTAGCTCCTCACGCCTCACGCCACACGCCTCACTTCTATCGCCGCAGGCGATTCGGGTAGATCGGGAATTTCCGGCACAGCTCGCGGACGTCGTCGCCCACCGAGCGCAGCACCGCCTCGTCGGAGACCTTGTTGAGCGCGCGGGCGATGAAGTCGGCGATCGCCTCCATCTCTTTCTCCTTCATGCCGCGCGTCGTGACCGCCGGCGTGCCGATGCGGATGCCGCTAGTGACGAACGGCGAGCGCGTCTCGAACGGTACGGTATTCCGGTTGACGGTGATGCGCGCTTTGTCGAGAGTTTCCTGCGCGACTTTGCCGGTGAGCTCGGATTGCCGGAAATCGACCAGCATCAAATGGTTGTCGGTGCCGCCCGAGATGAGCTTGAAGCCCTTCTTGGCCAGCGCGGCCGCAAGCGCCCTTGCGTTCTTGACGATCTGCCGCTGATATTCTTTGAATTCCGGCGTTAGGGCTTCTTTCAGCGCCACCGCCTTGGCGGCGATTACGTGCATGAGCGGCCCGCCCTGGTTGCCGGGGAAGACAGACGAGTTGAGGGTTTTCGCGAACGCTTCGCGGCACATGATCATGCCGCCGCGCGGGCCGCGCAGCGTCTTGTGCGTCGTCGTAGTGACGAACTCGGCGTGCGGCACCGGCGACGGATGCACGCCCGCGGCGACGAGGCCCGCGAAGTGCGCGATGTCGACCATGATGACGGCCCCGACTTCGTCGGCCGCCTCGCGAAACGGAAGAAAGTCGATCTCGCGTGGATAGGCGCTGTAGCCGACGACGATCATCTTCGGCCGGTGCTGGCGGGCGAGCTCGCGCATGGCGTCGTAGTCGATGCGCTCGTCCGAGCGGCGGACGCCGTAGGGCACGACTTTGAAGAACTTGCCGGAAAAATTGACCGGGCTCCCGTGCGTGAGATGGCCCCCGTGCGTGAGGTCCATGGCGAGGATCGTATCGCCGGGCTGAAGCTGCGAGAAATAGACCGCCATGTTCGCCTGCGAGCCGGAATGCGGCTGCACGTTGACGTGATCGGCGCCGAAGAGCTCTTTCGCGCGCGCGATCGCGAGGTCCTCGACGATGTCGACGAACTCGCAGCCGCCGTAATAGCGCTTGTGCGGATAACCCTCGGCATATTTATTGGTGAGCACCGTGCCGGCCGCTTCGAGCACCGCGCGCGAGACAAAATTTTCGCTGGCAATGAGCTCGAGGCCGTGCTCTTGGCGGTCGATCTCTTTTTCGACGGCGGAGAAAACTTCCGGATCGGCGTCGCGCAGACCGGTGAGTAGGCTCATGTCGCTTCCTCGATCTTTTTCACGCGCGCTGCGTGCCGCCCGCCCTCGAAAGCGGTGCGGAAGAAAATGTCGACGCATTCTTCGGCGACGCCGGATCCGATCACGCGCGCGCCCAAGCACAAAATGTTGGCGTCGTTGTGCTGGCGCGATTTTTCGGCGGTGTAGCCGTC
>DATFWH010000078.1:0-4442 GCA_035259465.1 Binatia bacterium | reverse complement strand
CCCAGGCGCAGATCGAGGTCTCTTACTTCAACGAGCTGTTCCGCAGCCGCAACACCGCCAACGATCTCGTCGGCGATAAAACGATCGCCGATTGCCACAATGTGCTGAATAAGAAGTCGCCGCCGCCGCCGTTCGTGCCCGATTGCGACGTGATCCCCGTGCAGCGCTGGAGCGTCGTCGGCAGTCATCGGCAGGTGGACTCGGATTGGACGACCTACACCGACGTTGCGCTGTTCAGCGACGACTTCTTCGTCCGCGAGCTCACGCAGAACATGCACCTCGATTTCGACCGCGAGCGCGACATCAAGACGCTGCGCTATACGCAGTCGCGCGCGGGCTTCATCCGCGGCTGGGACAACGCGACGCTGCAGGGCGAATTCGACTTCTATCAAGACTTCGTGCAGCCCGACAGCAGCACGCTGCACCGGACGCCGCAGCTCCTCTTCACCGGCCTTCAGCAGTTATGGAATACGCCGCTCGAGTTCCGCTGGCGCGCCGCGGGCGTCAACTACATCAGCGAGGCTTCGCCGGACGGGCTCCGGCTCGATCTGCGGCCGGAGTTGGTGCTGCCGTTCAATCTCGGCAACTATCTCCACGGCTCGCTCAACGTGGCGCCGCGCGAGACGCTGTACCATCTCTACGATACTTCGCAGTCGACGCCGCTGGTGACTTGCTTGGTCCCAGCTGATCCCACAGCCTGTACGCAGATAAAGCGCAAGCGTTCTTTCGCGCGCAACAACTCGCGCGAGCTGGTCGAGGTGAACGGGACGATCGGCAGCTCCTTCGGCCGCGCTTTTTCCTTGAACGGAACGGACCTGCAGAAGATCAAGCACGTCATCGAGCCCGAAGTCGGCTACGTCTTCGTTTCGCACAGCAAGCAGAGCGATATTCCCATCATGGACGGCGTCGACCGCGTGAACGCCCGCAACCTCGTAACCTTCGGCGTGACGAACCGCTTCTGGGGCAAGTTTTCTTCCCTGATGCCGGCGCCGAGCGCGAATCCCGACGTAGAAAATACGCAGACGCCGATCGAGGGCGACACGCGCGAGATAGGGCGCTTCAAGATCGGGGCGAACTATGGCGTCGGACCGGACCGGCCCGCCGGCGGAAGGCTTTCCGACATCGGCTTCGAGCTCAAGCTTTTTCCCACCGACTACATGGCATTCGGCGGCGGCACGGGCATCGACCCCGGCTCCGGTCACATCAGCGAGGCACTCGCGCTGTTTTCGATCTACGATCCGCGCCCGATCACGCGCAAAGTGCTCGATCCGGATTTCAATCGGCCCAACTCGCTGGACCTGAGCTTCCGCTTCATCGACAAAACGGCGAATTCGGTGCTCGCCGACAACGCGAATCCGGTTCTCATCAATCCCGCGTCGCCGCAGGTCTGCTCGACCGTCAGGACCGATTTCGGCGACACCTTCGATCCGCGCTGCCAGCGGCGCGACGTTTTCGGCTTGGTCGGCATTCGGAGCCTCATCCATCTGACCGACCACCTGCTGTTTCTCTACGACTCCGTCTACAACGTCCGCCGCGGCGGATTTTCCACCAACCGCGGCGCGGTCAAGATTCTGTCGCAGTGCGAATGCTGGTCGCTGACGTTCGCGCTCAATCATACGACGAACCCAAACGAGACCAACTTCCGCTTCAACTTCGATCTTCTGGGCTTGAGCTCGCAGACCAAACCTGCTTTTAAATAGGGCTTCGAGGCGCTTTTATGCCGGTCTCTTCGCCGCATCGTGTCGACAAGCCGTGGGGCTACGAGCTCATATGGGCTCACACCGACCGCTACGTCGGCAAGGTGCTGCACATCAAGAAAGGCGAATCGCTGAGCTATCAGTACCACAAGGTCAAAGACGAGACGATTTATCTCCTGGGCGGAATCCTGGACCTGCGCATCGGCGATGACAAGGGAGATGCGACGCATCGCATGAAGCCCGGCGACTGTTATCGCATCACCAGCGGGACCCGCCACCGCATGACGGCGGTCGAGGACTGCGACGTGCTCGAAGCCTCGACTCCCGAGCTCGACGACGTCGTGCGCCTGGAGGACCGCTACGGCCGCGCGCCGAAATAAATCGTTCGTTCCGCGGAGTTTTCCGACGTTTCCCCGCCAGCCGTAATTTGCTATTATAGGCGAAACTCATGGAAGGCTATGTGACATTCGAGCAGCGGCTCGTCGATCGCGGCATTCTGGCGCCCGACGAGCTGGAGCGGATCGTCAAGCTCCAGCAGGAGCAGCGGGCGCATTTCGCCCGGCTGGTCGTCGAGCTGGGCTTCGTCTCGGAGGACGATCTGCTGCCGGTCTTGAGCGAGCACTTCAAGATCCCGGTCGTCTCGATGAAAGACTTCCCCGTCACGCCGCTGGCGCTCGACCCGGTGATGGACGGCGTCGACTTTTTCAAGTCGGCGCGCATGGTGCCGCTCAAGATCGACGGCCGCGAGCTCATCGTCGCCACGACCGATCCGACCGATTTCGCGCGCCTCCACGCCCTGGAGGTCGCCTCCGGGCTGAAGATCAAGCCGGTGCTTGCCAAGGAAAAGGAGATCTCCGCCCGCATCGACGCCGTGTTCGGCAACGGCTATTCGAGCGAGACGCTCTCGGACGGCGCCGGCGCCCGCGAGCTCGACGGCGCCGACCAGGAAGAGGTCGAGCATCTGCGCGACATGGCTTCCGAGGCGCCGGTCATCCGCCTCGTAAATCAATTGATGTCGCGCGCGCTCGAGAGCCGCGCCTCGGATATTCACATCGAGCCGTTCGAGAATCAGCTCAAGGTGCGCTACCGCATCGACGGCATTCTGCACGAGATGGAGCCGCCGCCGCGGCAGCTGAAGGCGGCGATCATCTCGCGCCTGAAGATTCTCGCGCAGCTCAACATCGCCGAGCGCCGCCTGCCGCAGGACGGCCGCATCAAGGTGAAGATCGCCGGCAAGGACGTCGATCTCCGCATCTCGACCATCCCGACGCTCTACGGCGAGAGCGTCGTCATCCGCCTGCTCGAGCGCTCGCAGATTTTCACGAGCCTGGACGAGTCGCTCGGCTTTCCGCCGGACATCTACCAGAAATTCAGCGACATGATCGCCAAGCCGCACGGCATGCTGCTCGTCACCGGGCCGACCGGCAGCGGCAAGAGCACGACGCTTTACTGCGCGCTCCAGAAGATCAACGACCCGGCGAAAAAGATCATCACGATCGAAGATCCGGTCGAATACCAGCTGAACGGCGTCAATCAGATCCACGTCAAGCCGCAGATCGGGCTGACCTTCGCCAACGGGCTGCGCTCGATCGTGCGGCAGGACCCCGACGTCATCATGGTCGGCGAGATCCGCGACTCCGAGACGGCGGGCATCGCGATCCAGGCCGCGCTCACGGGCCATCTCGTCTTCTCGACGCTCCACACCAACGACGCCGCCGGCGCGGTCTCCCGGCTGCTCGAGATGGGCGTCGAGGATTATCTGCTCGCGTCCGCGATCCTCGGCGTGCTCGCGCAGCGCCTCGTGCGGAGGCTGTGCGTCGAATGCCGCCGACAGGTGCCGTTTGAGGCCTCGCACATGGACGAGTTCCGCGCCACGTCGGTGTGGGAGCCGGTCGGCTGCGAGGCTTGCTCGGGCACCGGCTATCTCGGCCGCGTCGGCATCTTCGAGCTGCTTCCCGCGACGCCGGAGATTTGCAAGCTCATCGTCCAGCGCGCCGACGCCAACGCCGTTCGCAATCTCGGAGTCTCGCAAGGCATGCGGCTCCTGCGCGACGACGGCTGGCAAAAGGTTCGCGACGGCGTCACCACCTTAGCCGAAGTCCTCCGCGTCACGCGCGAAGAAGCCTAGCGCCGGGCCGATAAGCTTCGCCTAACTTCGTTACGCACCGCTCGTCTCCTTGCGGCGTACTGAAAAGAGTACGCCTCAGTCGCCTCGCGGCGCGCGCCTCGTTATGCTCGCTTCTCGACCTGGCGCTGTTGAGCCAACCCCTCCAAACTAGAAACCTAAAACTAGAGACCCGAGACTTTTTTACGGGACGACGTTGACGACGATGGGGCCGCCGAGCGCGCCGCCTGCCTGCTTCGCGCCGCAGCCCTTGTCGACGGTCCCTTTCGGCGCCGGGTTCGGGTCGAAGCCGAGCGGGCTGCGCGGGCACATGTCGTCGGCAGGATGGCTGTCGGCGGCGCCGAGCACTTCGTGGTGAACCGTCGCCGAGATGCTGAAATCGTTCGGCGTCGGGTCGCCCTGGATGGACATGGGCGACGCGCACATGTAGGTCACGAGAAAATTCACCTTCATCGTCTTGCCGACCGCGAGGACTTTGTTGCCGGTAGAAAACAGGGCCGCGTTCTTGGCGTTGTTGAGCGCGACCGAGGGAGCGCCACAACTCTCGAAATCATTATCTATGTTCTGAAACTGCAACTGCACGAGACCGCTGCTCGATCCGTCTCCCAAGTCGCCTGAAG
>DATFWH010000077.1:0-10660 GCA_035259465.1 Binatia bacterium | reverse complement strand
TTGAGCCCCGTATAAAGCGCCCTTCCCACGATCACGCCTTCGACGCCGTCTTTCTCGATCGCCTTCAGGCGGCGGATGTCGTCTAACGTCGCCACGCCGCCGGAGGCGATGACGGGGATATTTACCGCCTGCGCCACGCGGCGCGTCTCCTCGACGTTGACGCCCTCGCGCGTGCCGTCGCGCGCGATGTCGGTATAGATAACGCGCGACGCGCCGTCGCTTTCCACGCGGCGCGCGAGCTCGACCGCGTCGAGCGCCGTCGTCTCCATCCACCCTTTCACCGCCACCTTGCCGCCGCGCGCATCGATGCCGACGACGATCTTGCCGGGAAATTCTTGGCAGGCTTCGCGAAGAAGCTCGGGATTGTCGTAGGCGGCGGTGCCGATGATCGCGCGCGCGACGCCGAGCGCGAAGGCCTCGGCGACCGCGGCGAGCGAGCGGAGCCCGCCGCCCAATTCGACGGGAACGGAAATATTTTTACAGATCGCCGCGATCTCGCGCGTGTGCACGGGGCGCCCTTCGACCGCGCCGTTCAAATCCACGACGTGGATCAGCTCCGCGCCCTCGGCTGCCCAGTGTTTCGCGGCCTCGAGCGGCTCGGCGAAATAGACGGTCTCTTTATCCATCTTCCCCTGAAACAGCCGCACGCAGCGGCCGTCCTTCAGGTCGATCGCCGGGATGACGATCATTATTTTTTCTCCGCGAAGCGCGCGAAGTTGCCGAGAATTTTGAGGCCGACGGTCTGGCTCTTTTCCGGGTGGAACTGGCAGGCGAAGAGATGATCGGTTGCGATGCTCGACGCGAACGACGGACTGTACGGCGTCGTGGTCGCGACGAGCGACGGATCTTCCGGCACGACATAAAAGGAGTGGACGAAATAGACGAAGTCGCCGTCAGAAACGGAGTCGAGAAACGGGGTCGATTTCTTCGTCTCGAGCTGGTTCCAGCCCATGTGCGGCACCTTCGTGCCGTTCCCAGGACGGAAGCCGACCACGCGGCCGGGAAAGATATCGAGGCCCTTCTGCGGACCGAACTCCTCGCTCTCGCTGAACAGCAGCTGGAATCCCAGGCAGATGCCGAGAAACGGCGTCTTGCGCGCGACGACGTCGCGCATCGGCGCGACGAGGTCGTAGCGCTTGAGATTTTCCATGCACGCGCTGAACGCGCCGACGCCGGGCAGCACGACGCCGTCCGCGCGCATGATCGCGCCGACATCGCGGGTGATCTCCGCGGAGTGCCCGAGACGCTCGAACGCCTTCTGCACGCTGTGGAGATTGCCCATGCCGTAGTCGACGACCGCGATCATAAGCTCCCTTTGGTCGACAAGACTCCTTTGATGCGCGGATCGATGCGCGTCGCCTGGCCCAGCGCGCGCGCGGTCGCCTTGAAGCACGCCTCGATGATGTGGTGCGGATTGTCGCCCGCGCTCACGTTGATGTGCAGGTTCATCCCGAGCTGGTTCGCCAGCGCCTGGAAAAATTCGTGCGGCAGGTCGGTGTCGAAATCGCCGACGCGCCCGGCGCGGATTTTCACGTTGTAGGCGAGATACGGCCGGCCGCTCAGGTCGATGACGACGTGCGCCAGCGCTTCGTCGAGCGGTATGGTCGCCTCGCCGAAGCGGGTGATTCCCTGCTTGTCGCCCAGCGCCTCCTTAAACGCTTGGCCGAGCGTGAGACCCACGTCTTCGACCGTGTGATGATAATCGACTTCGATGTCGCCCTTGGCGCGGATCTTGATGTCGAAAAGGCCGTGGCGCGTGAAGATCTCCAGCATGTGATTGAAAAACGGAATGCCGGTCTCGATCTCGGCGCTGCCGCCGCCGTCGAGCTCGAGCTCCGCGGCGATCTGCGTCTCCTTCGTGTTGCGCTCGGTCTTAGCCGATCGTCCCATGGCCCTCTCCTTATTTTTTAAAGCGCGCCTCGACCGCGCGCGCGTGGTCGTCCAGACCCTCGAGCCGCGCGAGGCGCGTGATCTCCGGCGCGAGCGCGCGCAGCGCCCGCTTCTCCGCCCGGATGACGCTCATCCTCTTGAGAAAATCGTAAGCACCGAGCGGCGAGAAAAACCGCGCGCTGCCGCCCGTCGGCAGCACGTGATTCGGCCCCGCCATGTAATCGCCGAGCGGCGGTGCCGAGTACGGCCCGACGAACAGCGCACCGGCATTCTTAATTTCGCGGGCCCAGCGCTCGGGCTCGCGCAAAATCAATTCGATATGCTCCGGCGCGATCGAGTTCGCGATCTCGACCGCCTCGCCGAGACCGCGGCAGACGATGATGGCGCCGTAGTTCTCCAAAGCCTTCAGCGTGATCGCCCGGCGCTTGCCGTCCCGCGACCGGCGCTCGAGCGCGGCGCGAATGCGCCCGGCGAGCGCGGCCGAGGGCGTGACGCAGAGCGCCGCCGCCAATTCGTCGTGCTCCGCCTGCGACAGCATGTCGGCCGCAACGTGCTCGGGGTCGGCCGAGCTGTCCGCCAAAAGTAAAATCTCGCTCGGCCCGGCGATCGAATCGATCGCGACCTCGCCGAAGACGAGCCGCTTCGCCGTCGCGACGTAGATGTTGCCCGGCCCCACGATCTTGTCGACCTTCGGAATCGATTCCGTGCCGTAGGCGAGCGCCGCGATCGCCTGCGCGCCGCCGACGCGAAAAATCCGGTCGACCGCGGCGATTTTCGCCGCAGCAAGGATCAATGGATTAACTCTGCCGTCGCGTCCGGCCGGCGAGGTCATCACGACTTCCTTCACGCCCGCGACCTTCGCCGGGATCGTGTTCATCAAAACCGTCGAGGGATACGACGCCTTGCCGCCGGGCACGTAGACGCCGACGCGCGCGAGCGGCGCGATGCGCTGCCCCAAATAAATGCCCAGCGGATCGCGGTAGCCCCAGCTCTTCTCCAGCTGGCGGCGATGAAACGCGCGGATGCGCTTCGCGGCAAGACGGAGCGTGCGCAGATTGCGCGCGGGCACTTCTTTCAGCGCGCCGGCGATTTCCTTCTTCGAGACTTCGACGCTCCGCCGGTCGAGCTTGACGCCGTCGAAGCGGCGCGTGAAATCGAACAGCGCGCGGTCGCCTTTTTCCCTCACCGCGCGCACGATGGCGGCGACCGTATTGTCGACCCCCGCGCCGTTGCCCTTGTTGCGCTCGACAATTTTCTTGAGCGCCGCGTCGAAGCCGCGTTCGCTTGTTTTGATCGTTCTGATCTTCACGCCGCCACCCGCTTCATCTCCGCGCCCAACGCGCCGAGCTTTTTCTCGACGCGCTCGTAGCCGCGGTCGAGATGATAGACGCGCGATATCTCCGTGTAGCCGTTCGCGACGAGACCCGCCAGGATCAGCGACATGCTGGCGCGAAGGTCGGTCGCCATCACGTTCGCGCCGGAGAGGCTTTTGACGCCCTTCACGACCGCGCGGTTGCCTTCGAGGCGGATGTCCGCGCCCATGCGGATGAGCTCCAGGGCATGCATGAAGCGGTTCTCGAAAATATTCTCCGTGATCACGCTGACGCCGTCGGCGACCGACATCAGGACCATCATCTGCGCCTGCAAATCGGTCGGAAAACCCGGGTACGGCAGCGTCGCGATGTCGACGCTCTTGACGCCGTCGCCTTTGACGCGCACGCACTCGCCTTCGACCTTCAGCTCCACGCCCGCCTCTCTCAGCTTCAAAAGAAACGCGTCGAGATGATCGGCGCGCACGCCGCGAATCATCACGTCGCCGCCGGTCACCGCCGCCGCAACCATGAGGCTCCCCGCTTCGATGCGGTCGGGGATCACACGGTGTCTTACGCCGCCGAGCCTGCGCGCTCCCTCGATTTTTACGATCGCCGTGCCCGCTCCGGCGACCGCGGCGCCCATTTTATTCAATACGTCGGCGAGGTCCTGGATCTCCGGCTCCTGCGCCGCGTTTTCGATGACCGTCGTGCCTTCGGCGAGCGCCGCCGCCATCATCAAATTCTCCGTCGCGCCGACCGAAGGCGCATCGAGATAAATTTTCGCGCCTTTCAGCTTCTTCGCCTTTGCCGCGGCGTAGCCGTGGACGAGATCGATCTCGGCGCCCATCTCGGCCAATCCTTTGATATGGAGATTGACGGGCCGCGCGCCGATCGCGCAGCCGCCCGGCGTCGAGACGAGCGCCTCGCCGAAGCGCGCGAGCAGCGGTCCGAGCACGAGAAACGACGCGCGCATCGTCTTGACGAGATCATAAGATGCTTCAAGCTTGTCGACGCCGCGCGCCTGCAAAGTCACCGTGCCGGGCTTTTCCTCCTCGACCTTCACGCCGAGGCCTTTCAAAAGTCTCAGCGCCGTCTTGATGTCGACGAGCTCGGGAATGTGCTCGAAGGTGCACGGCTCATCCGTCAGGAGCGAGGCGATCAGGATCGGCAGCGCCGCATTCTTCGACCCGCTCACCGCCGCTTCGCCCTTCAGCTGCCGGCCGCCCGTGACGATGATCTTATCCATCGCTTCCGTTCATCCTGAGCTTGTCGAAGGACGCGCTCACCACGCGTTGCAAACCCGCCAAGTCGTTTTCAATCCGCACATCACCGAGACCTGCCTGCGCAAACAATCCCGCGACTTCTTCACCCATGCCGGCGCCGATCTCGACGGCGACAAAGCCGCCGGCGGTCAAATGACGCGCCGCCTCGCGCGCGATGCGCCGGTAAAAATCGAGGCCGTCGGCGCCGCCGTCGAGCGCGATTCGCGGCTCGAAGTCGCGCACGTCGCGCGGCAGCGCGGCGATATCGTCACTCTTTATATAAGGAGGGTTCGACACGATCGCGTCGAACCTCACCTCCGCCAACGGGGCGAACAGATCGCCCCGGACAAACCTGATTCCGTCTTCCACGCCGTGCCGCTGCGCGTTCGCGCGCGCGATCTCCAAAGCTTCTTCGGAAATATCCGTTGCGAATATTTCCGCGTTGGGAATTTCTTTCGCCAGCGCGACGGCGATCGCGCCGCTGCCCGTGCCCAAATCCAAAATCCGCGGCGATGCCATCGCTGCGAGAAGTTTAAGCGCCGTTTCCACCAAAAGCTCGGTCTCGGGCCGCGGCGTCAACACCGCGGGCGTGACGATGAAGTCGAGCGACCAGAACTCGCGCCGGCCGATGATATACGACACCGGCTCGCCGCTCGCGCGCCGCGCGATTAGCGCGCAAAAGCGCGCGAGCGTGGCCTCGTCGAACGTAAGGTCGCGATTCAACAAAAGCCCGCTGCGCTCGATGTGCACCGTCTCGGCAAACAGGATCTCCGCGTCGAGGCGCGCGCTCTCGATGCCCGCAGCGGCAAGCCGTGCCGAGGCATCTTTCAAGGCCACGAACGTCGCCGCTTCTATTTTTGAGATTGTTATCATCCCGCCTGCAGCGCCTCGGCCTGGTAGTGCGTATTGAGCGCGTCGATCAATTCTTCCAGCTCGCCCTCGATCACGCGGTCGAGCTTGTAGAGCGTGAAGTTGATGCGGTGGTCGGTGACGCGCCCCTGGGGAAAGTTATAGGTCCGGATGCGCTCGCTGCGGTCGCCGCTTCCGACCATGAGCTTCCGCGTCGCGGCGATTTCAGATCGCTGCTCCTCCTGCTTTTTCTCAAGCAGCCGCGCGCGCAAAATTTTGAGCGCCTTGGCGCGATTTTTATGCTGCGACTTCTCGTCCTGGCACGAGACGACGAGCCCCGTCGGGATGTGCGTCATGCGCACGGCCGAGTCGGTCGTGTTGACGCTCTGCCCGCCGGGGCCGGAGGCGCGCATGACGTCGACCTTCAGATCTTTGGGATCGATATCCACCTCGACTTCGTCGGCCTCAGGCAGAACGGCGACCGTGACGGCGGAGGTGTGAATGCGCCCGGAGCCTTCGGTCACGGGCACGCGCTGCACGCGGTGCACGCCGCCTTCGAATTTGAGCCGGCTGTAGGCGCCCTTGCCTTCGACGCTGAGAATGATTTCCTTCATGCCGCCGAGGCCGGTCGGATTCGAGCTCATTGTTTCCACGCGCCAGCCGCGGTTCTCGGCGTAGCGCGTGTACATGCGCGCAAGCTCGGCCGCGAACAGCGCCGCCTCGTCGCCGCCGGTGCCGGCGCGGATCTCGACGAGGACGTTCTTGCTGTCGTTGGGGTCTTTGGGAAGCAGCAGATATTTTAGCCGCTCTTCGAGCCGCTCCTTGCGCTCGCGCAGCATCGCGAGCTCCTCTTTCGCCATCTCGCGCATCGCCTCGTCCGGCTCCCCGAGCAATTCCTTGTTCGATTCGATCTCCTGCTCGGTCCTCTTCCATTCGCGATAGCATAGAACGAGCTCTTCGAGGTCCGACCGCTCCTTGGCGATCTTCGAATACTCTCGGGTCTTTCCCGGGAGCGACGGATCGCTCATCAGGCTCTCGAGCTGCGTATAGCGCTTTTCGACTTCAGCGAGTTTGTCCAGCATGGAATAACTTTCAACTTTCGGCGAATCAAATAAAAAAGGGCAAAGGGACTATTCATGCCCTTTGCCCTTTCCGTTTTTGAGCTCGCTAGTAATTCACATTCAGTCGCGAACCTCCGCCGGGCCTAGGCGTTCTTGTCCTTGATGCCGTACTTGCGTCTGAACTTCTCTACCCGTCCGGCCGCATCGACGAATTTCTGCTTGCCCGTAAAGAAAGGGTGGCATTCGGAGCAGATCTCGACGTGAATCGTCGGCACCGTGGAGCGGGTCTCGACCACGTGGCCGCACGCGCAGATGATCTTCGCCGGTTTGTAGTCTGGATGGATGCCTTCTTTCATAAAAACCTCAGACGAAATTTATAGCATGAAAGATAGGCGGCTTCAAACCGGCGGACAATGCTTATAAACCACCGGAATTACTTCAATATCTCCTTCAGCCGCGGCACCAGCGTCGGGTCGACGTTGAAAACCTCGCGCACCGCCTTCTCCAGCGACGCGCCGTCGAGCGGGTTGATGTCGAGCTTGGCCTTCTCCGCATCCGCCAGGAACTCCGGGTCTTTCATCGTGTCCATGAACGCCTTGCGCAGGGCCTCGACGCGGTCCTTCGGCGTTCCGGGCGGCACGACATAGGGACGAGCCGTCGGGCCGACCGTATGGACGATGGCGCGGATGAGCTTCTTGCCCTCGTCGGTCTTGGCGAAGCTCAAGTCAATCGGCACCTTGGGGAGATCGGGATGCGCCTTGGGCACGTTCTGCATCACGACGACGAGGTTCCCCGAATCGAGCTCGTTCTTCCAGGTCGCCTTGAACGATTCCCACGAGTTGCAAACGCCCTGAACCTCGCCGCTGTTGAAGGCGAGCTTGACGGTCGCAGTGCCGGAATAGCCGCTCACGAGCTGCATCGGCAATCCGATCGCTTCCTTCAGCAGCTTCGGGATGTCGTCGGTCGCCGAACCCGCGCCGACGCCGCCGAGCTTGACGACGGTTTTGGAGCTGAGCCACTGCTCGGCGCTCGTGATGCCGAGCGACTTCGAGATGCCCATGACATAGTTGTCCTGCCCCGGCGCGCCGACGAAGCCGAACTTGACGGACTCGAACTCGACGCCCGGCTTGCCCAGGAACTGCTGCAGGAAAAGCCCGCCGATGAAGTGGCCGATCGTGAGGCCGTCTGGCTTCGCCACCTTATATATGTGGTTCGCCGAGATCAGGAAGCCGGCGCCCGGCATGTTGTCGACGACGAAGGTGGGATTGCCGGGGACGTGCTTCCCCATGTGGCGGGCGATCGTGCGCGAATAGGTGTCGTAGCCGCCGCCGGCGGCCGCGCCGACGATGATGCGCACGTTCTTCCCCTTGTAAAACGAATCCTGGGCGAAGGTCAGCGCGGCGGCGTTGACCGAGAGGAAGCTCAAGAGGATCGAAAAAGCCTTCAGCGCGCGAGCCATATCGATGCCCTCCTTTGCTGAATCGGAAAAACCTGTCTCGGCGTAACGCCCCATAACAAGACGCGATGGCGATGTCAAAGCTTGAACAGGCTACGGCCGGTTGATCGGCAGCGGCGCATGGACCGTCTCACCACGGATCGCCAGCACAGGCACGAGGGCCTCGCGCGCGGCAAGCGTCGCGGCTTGCGAATCACGCGCCTCCCATGCGCGCTCTTCGTGCTTTAGAATGGATAGGTCCGCTGTCGCTCCGACGCTGATCGACCCCAGCTCTCCGCCGCGGCCGAGCAGGCGCGCGGCGTTGGCCGTCGCCATTTTAACGACCTCCGGCAGCGAAAAACCCAACGCCAAAAGCTTCGCCATCGTCGTCGGCAGATCGTACACCGGTCCGGCGCGGTTGCCGCGATGGCCGTCGGTCGACACGCCGTCGGGCTTGAGCCCCTGATCGAGCACGCGCCGCGCGACATCGAAATTGAGATTGTGGAGCCCGTGACCGACATCGAAGAGCACGCCCGCGTCGCGCGCTTCGCCGACCTCGGGCCAGAGTTTGCCGTTCGGATCGAGCAGGCCGCCGCGGTGAACGGTGAACATGTGCGTCACGATGTCGCCGGGCTTGAGATGCGCGAGCACATTCACGACCGGCGGCGGCTCGGCGGTGTTGCTCCAGCTCTCGCCGATGTGCACGAGCAGCGGCAAATGCAGATTATCCGCCAGCCGCCGGGCGCGCCGGAGCGGCTCCAGGCCGGCTTTGCCGAGCGCGGCGCCGGTCGCCATGACTTTGATGCCGACGATCATCTCGCGGTTCTTTTCGACCGCCGCCTCGATCTTCGCCTCGTCGATGAGCCGCGGATCCTCCAGCGTGCTGTAGCCGGGGCCGGCGACCGAGCCGAGCGTCGAGAGATTGACGTAGGCGAGCACGCGCGTCTTCGCCGGCTCGGCGATGTGGCGACGGAAAATCGGCAACAGACTGTGCCCCGTGCTGCCCGCGTCGACGACCGTCGTAACGCCGGAGCCGACACCGAAGACGTCCGGGTCGGCACCGAAGGACCCGAGTCCGTCCATCAGATGCAGGTGGACGTCGATCAGTCCGGGCAGGACGAGAAGATTCTTCGCGTCGATGATCCTCGCGTCGGCGGGATTCAGTTCGTCCCCGATCGCAGCGACGACGCCGTCGCGGATCAGGACATCGAATCTGCCGTCGCGCTCGGCGCCCGGATCGAGCACGCGGCCGTTTTTTACCAGCAGGTCGGCCATTCAAATCACTTGCGCCATTCCATGACCTCCAGCCGCACGCCCTCGGGCCCCTCGAAGAAACAGACGTGCCGGCCGTCGGGGAGATTGCGCTCCTCCAGGATGCGCACGCCGGCGGCTTTGAGCTTGTCGATCTCGCCGAAGACATCGTCGGCGTCGATCGCGAGATGCTCCATGCCGTAGTGCTGCTCGAGCTTCTGCTCGGCGAGAAAATCGGTGACGTTCATTCCCAGGCCGTGGAGATCGAGGCGAATCGCGAGCCGGCCGCCGCTTTGGTTCTCCGCCGCGATTTTCGCGCCGAGATGCTTGACGAACCAATCGGCGGTCTTCCGGGGATCGTGCGTCTTGATGTGGACGTGGTTGATTTGAAACGCCATAGAGCACCTCCGTTGTGCGGTCAGCCCAACCTTAGACTCTGGAGAGCGGGAAAAAAAGGGGCTATATAATAACTTCCGCTTGAAATTCCAAAGCCCTAGACGACAACGATGAAGCGCGCGAGCGGTCTCCTGCTGCACATCACGTCCCTGCCCTCGTCTTTCGGCATCGGCGATATCGGCCCCGCGGCCTGCCGCTTCGCCGATTTTCTCGCCGATGCCCGGCAGACCTACTGGCAGATTCTGCCGCTGACGGCGACGAGCGAAATCAACGGCAACTCGCCGTACGCGAGCCCCTCCGCCTTCGCCGGCAACCCGCTGCTGATCAGCCCGGAGGCGCTGCTGGCCGACGACTTGATCCGGCCCGAGGACATCGGGGAGCATCCGCGCTTCCCCGACGACCTCGTGGATTACAAGGCTGTGAAACAGTATAAAATGCGCCTGCTCGACAAAGCGTTCGAGCGTTTTCAGGCGCGCGGCGCCGATCCCGCCTTCGAGAAATTCTGCCACGATCAGGCGGATTGGCTGGAGGATTACGGGCTTTTCACCGCCCTCAAAGGCCACTTCGAAGCCGGCGCGTGGTGGGACTGGCCGGCGCCGATCAGAGACCGCGACCGAAGCGCCTTGGCGCAGTGGAAGAAGCGCTGCCGCGAGGAGATCAAGAGGCAAGAATATTTTCAGTATCTGTTCTACAAGCAGTGGGCGGCGCTGAAAGATTATTGCAACAAAAAAAATGTCTACCTCATCGGCGACGTGCCGATCTACGTCAGCGACGACAGCGCCGACGTGTGGGCGAATCCGCAGCTCTTCAAGCTCGACAAGGAGAAGCGTCCGAGCGCCGTCGCCGGCGTGCCGCCGGATTATTTCAGCGAGACGGGGCAGCTGTGGGGCAATCCGGTTTACCGTTGGGACGTATTGAAGGAGACGCGCTACGCCTGGTGGATGAAGCGGCTGCGCCATAACCTCGCGTGCTTCGACGGCATCCGCCTCGATCACTTCCGCGGGTTCGTCGCCTATTGGGAGGTCCCGGCCGGCGAGCGCACGGCGAAGAACGGAAAATGGATCAAAGCGGCGTCCGACGATTTCTTCGCCGCGCTGGTGCTCCAGTTTCCCGACGTGCCGATTTTCGCCGAGGACCTGGGTCTGATCACGCCCGACGTCCGGGCGGTCATGAAGCGCTTCGGCTTCGCCGGCATGAAGCTTT
>DATFWH010000076.1:0-4136 GCA_035259465.1 Binatia bacterium | reverse complement strand
CAGCGTGCCTGTCGCCGTAGAGCGAGCGTCGCTGCTCCGCGAGCGCGCCGGCGATGTAGGGCTGGATCTGCATCAGACCGCGGGCGCCGTCGGGCGACTCCGCCGTGTGCTCGAAGCGGCTCTCGACCGCGATAACGGCCAGCACGAGCATGGGGTCGAAAGAATGCCGGCGGCTCTCCTGGATGATCGTTCGGGAGACCGCCCAGACCGCACTCTCGCTCGCCTGACGCATCCCGGTACGGAGAACTGAGTAGACCTTCAAAAGCTCGGGCGTGGGTCGCTCCTGGCGCTCCAGGACGGGCAAATTAGCCGGATGGAACAAGCCCGTCGGGAAGGCGAGAACGGCCAGGCCGATGAGGAAGGCATGGGCGGCCACGACCCTGCGCTCGAATCGTGACAGCGATGATATTTGGCTCCCGAAAACCATGGCTACGAGGTACCGCCCGGAGGGTACAGACGGGGCGGAATTGGCGACCCGAGAGTAGCAGCAGGTCAAACGGTTGTCAAGAGGCCCAGGCTAATAAAATGGCTATATTGGGCACCGGCCATTTCTCGACCACTATTACTTGTGTTTTCGCTTGTCGTCCTTAAAAAGAGAACTCCACTTTTCCCGCACCTGCCGCTCGTAATCGGGGGTGAAGGTCATGTGCTTCCCAAACTGCTCCATCCACTCGAAAGGCTTGCAGGCGTCGATCAGCACCCGGCCGGCGGTCAGGTCCCAGGTTTCGCGCTTTTCGGGGCTCATGATGGGGTCGACCCGGGTGCTGACCGTGCCCCGGATGATGTCGATCTGCTCCTCCGGCAGGCAGCGGGTTGTCATCGCCCACAGGACGTCGTTTAGGTTCGACGGATCGATGTCCTCGTCCACGGCGACGTAGTACCGGTAGGCGCTGTTCGACCCCCGGGCCCCGACCGCGTTCAAGAGCGCCATCTTGGCGTGGCCGGCAAAAGCCTGTTTGAGAGAGATGACTATGAAAAGGCCGTTGGCGTGGGCCCAGACGCCGCGGATGCCCGGCAGCGCGCTCTTCTCGAGCGCCTCCCAAACGGCGATGGAGGCCGGCGTCACGGTGCCCGAGCTGATGTTGCGGTTGTTCTGGTGCGGCCCGGTCAAAATTGGGTCGTTGCGATGATAGACCGCCTTGATGTGGATCACCGGCTGCGGATGCGGCTCCTGGCTGTAGTACCCGGGCCACTCGCGGTAGGGACCCTCGGTCCTGGCGTCGACTTCCGGCGGCGGCACCTCGCCCTCGATCGCGATCTCGGCGCGCGCCGGGATCGGCAGGCCCGTGAGCGGCCCCTTGACGATCTCGATCGGATGGCCCGCCATCGCGCCGGCGGCGTCGAGCTCCGATTTCCCCCAAGGCGAGCTGGCGGTCGACGCCAGAAACAATTCCGCTTGCTGGCCGTAAACCGCGACTACGGGGCACGCCTTGCCGCGCGCCCAGTATTTCTTCGCGATGATCATGCCGTGATGGTGCGGCTCGACGAAGAAGCCGACCGTCTTTTCGTCGTGGATCATCTGGCGGTAGGTGCCCATGTTGACCCAGCCCTCGTCGGGATCGCGATTGATGACGAGCGTGGTCGTGCCGATGTAGCGCCCGCCTTCGAGCGTGCGCCACTTCGCCGTCGGGAACTTGAGGATATTGACCTTGTCGCCGCGATCCTGGTTCTCCATGACCGGACCGGACGAGACTTCGCGCGGCGGAATCGACGCCGTCTCCTTGCGCCGGTCTTTCATTTGCTGCGCGATGTCGAGGTCGGGCAGGTTATGCTGCAGCCCGAGCGCAAGCGCCTGCTTCTTCGGGCTGTTCAGCATGTTGGTGAGGACGCGAAAGCCCTTCGGGTAGCCGGGAATCTTGTCGAACAAGAGAGCCGGGTTCTCTTCGGTCTCCTGCATCATCTGCGAGATCGCACCGATCTCCAGGTTCCAGTCCGCGCCTTCGACCACGCGCAGCATGCCGCGCTCGTCGAGCGCGTCGAGATAGTCTCTCAAATCGTTGAAGCCCATGGGTCGAATCCTTTCGCGGTCGTTACGGCTTCCAGCCGCTAACTTTCAATTCTTCCGCCGCTTTTCGGACGAAGCTCAGATCAAATATTTCCGTCGTCTTGATCTCACGCGCGGTCTTGGTCGTCTTGCGCATGTCATCGATCATCGATTGCAGCGTCTTGTCGGCGCTGACGCCGTCGCGCAGCACGAGCTTCGATTCGATGTCGTAGACCGCGTTGGCGGTATCGCGATCGGTAAGTCTCAGCGCTTCCATCATGTATTTGATCGCCGGCTCGCGCTTCAACACGAAGAAGCGCAGGCCCTTCAAGCTCGCGCGGATCAGGCGGAAAATTTTATTCGGGTTCTGCCTGATCTTCTCGTCCGAGGTCGCGAGCCCGCCCTGGATGAGATTGGCGTAGTCGCCCGCGGAGGCGAGCTTGGTGAAGCCTTCGCGCTGCGCCTTGATGCTCGTGCCGGTATTGAAGAGCGTCGCCTGGATCGCCTTGGTCTGAAGCGCCGGCAGGCGCACCTCGTCGCCGCCCATGACGACGAGGTTCACGTCCTTCGCCGGATCGAGGCCGTTCTGCTTTAGAATTTCGCGCGCGACCACGGCGAGCGATCCCTCCGGCGACATGACCGCGACCGTCTGGCCGCGGAGCTGCGCGATCGATTTGATATTCGGCAGCGCGATCAGATCCCACGACGGCTTGTCCTGAAAAACGGTCACGATCTTGACCGGCACGCCCCGGACGGCGGCGGCGAGCGCGCTGCCCGCGTTGGTGAAAAAATCGACCTCGCCGGCCAGCACCGTGCGGATCGCGATCTCGCCGCGGATGCTCAAAATCTGTACGTCGAGACCCTCTTCTTTAAGGTAGCCTTCCTTCTGCGCGATGATGAGCCCGTAGACCGAGGTGTTCATCGACGGGTACGCGACGCGGACGTTTTCCGCCGCGGGCGCAGCTTTCGGAAGCAGCAGAAGAATCCAGGCGAGAATGAATGCGCGCTTCATACGAATCCTCCGCAGGATTTCGCTGAAGCCGTCTTAACAGCTTGCGTATGCCAAATTCAACCGGAGAGGGTCAGCCGCCCGGCCGCCGGCGCCAGGCCTCGGACGGGCTCGGCCGGCGCGCCGCCCAGCCGTGGGGCAGGTCGGCGATCTCGGCGAGCGACGGATCGGCGGCGGCGAGGCAGCCGAGACAAAACTCGGTGGTGGTCTCGTCGTCGGCCTGCGCGCGCGACATGACGAACCAGCTGCCGTCGTCCTCGTGGAAGACGGCCAGGATTTTTTCCGGCTGGAGGTCGGCGTGCGAGAAGACGCGCAAGCGCGACGGCCGCTCGAACGGCCAGGTGAGGCGATCGTAGCGGTGCTTCGCGCACGCTGAGGTGATCGTCTGCGTTGCGGCGCGCTCATCGAAGATTTTGAGCACGCTGTCGATCCCTTCGTCGCCGTAGGTCGCCTGGATAAAGCCCTCCACGCCCGCGTCGCGCGCGTCCTCGCGGAAGAGCCACGGCTGCTCCGGCAGCCGGTCGGGCCGGTAGTAGGCGCTCCAGGGATATTTTTTCCGCTGGTCGGGCCAGAGGCATTGCAGGTAGGGTACGTCGTCGGCCTCGTAGAACCAGCGCGCGACGGAGGCGAACAAGAGCTGCCAGTGGTTGTGCACGTAGTGGAAGCGGCATTCGAGGCCGTCGAGCACCTCGGGATAATCGAAGCCGGCGTCGTACATCTTTCCAGTGCGGATCTGCTGCGCGAGTTGATTGATCGTGCGCGTCATGACTTCGATCTCGAGGCCGAAGAGAATGATCTCGGGATGGCGGAAGTTGTGGTAGAGGCCGATCGAGTAGGCGAAGCCCGGCAGGCCGGCGTTCTCGCGGATGAAAGCGATATGGCAGCCGTGGTCCTCGACGTTCCGGAGGACGCGCCGCTCGCGATCGTTCAGGTCGAGCGACAGTATCTTGCTCATGGCGCGACTTTTTAGCACAGCCGCGCACGCTTCAACAATAAAAAAATTTTTGGCCGTTAAAAATGGCCCGGACCTAAACGCTTTTCGGCACGGAAGGGGCGCTATGCGCCGGCCTTGAGGCTCCCGTAGATGCGCTCGGGCGTTACGAGAATGATATTGCGCTGCTCCTCGCGCATCTGCTTGGCGAA
>DATFWH010000075.1:0-4274 GCA_035259465.1 Binatia bacterium | reverse complement strand
AGGCGGGTGAGCTGGGCGTGGGTTTCTTCGAACATAAGCCAGGTCCTTAAGCCGCCTCATTATAGCAGCGCCGCGCCGCGCTTTCCACAAACCGCGCGGGCGATTTTTTTTTCCAGCGCGCGCATGACGCGCGCGTCTTTCGGCGAGCGCTCGTGGTCGTAGCCCAGGAGATGCACGATGCCGTGGATCAACAGCCGGTCGATCTCATCGGCCAGCGTCCAGCCGCCGGCCTGCGCCTGCTCGCGCGCCTTGTCGATCGAGATCACGACGTCGCCGAGCAGCGCGGTTCCGTTCGCCGCCGTCTCCGCGGGAAAGGAGAGCACGTCGGTCGGTTTGGGCTTGCGGCGGTATTTTTTGTTGAGCTTGGCGATCGCGTCGTTGCCGACGAGCGCGAGGCTCAGCTCGCTTTCCGAGCGGTCGAGAAAATCGAGAATCCTCTCCGCCGTGCGCTTGATGCGCCGGAGCGGGAGCTTCCGGCCGCGCACGCGGCTCACGATATCGACGCTCATGAGGAATGTTCATTATCCATTCGATCGCCTTCGATAATGAAAGCCGCCACCCGCTCTCCGAGCCTGCGCGATGGTTCGCCGCTTATTCCCAACCGGCAGTGTCGGACGCGCAGGCTTTTCGACCGGTCGGCGGCTTTCCGCCGCGGCTGAGGGCGCGAGGGTGGAGGGTCGCGGACGTCCGATTGCGGAAAATCGACTCATGGTGCTGACCTATCGGCCGCGACCCGCAGCCTTGCGCCCGAAGGCCGCCTTTTCGGAGGCATCAGTTGCCGCCGCTGTCGGGATTTTCGGCGCGCTCGTACGCGGTGATGATGTCCTGGACGAGGCGGTGGCGCGCGACGTCGCGCTCGGTGAAGGTCACGAAGCGGATGCCTTCGACGTGCGTGAGAATGCGCCAGGCCTCCTTCAAGCCGGAGGGCTTGCCGGCGGGGAGATCGATCTGCGTCACGTCGCCGGTGATGACCGCCTTCGAGCCGTAGCCGAGGCGCGTCAAGAACATCTTCATCTGCTCCGGCGTCGTGTTCTGCGCCTCGTCGAGAATCACGAAGGAGTCGTTCAGCGTCCGGCCGCGCATGAAGGCGAGCGGCGCGACCTCGATCGTGCCGCGCTCGACAAGCTTGCGCGCGCGGTCGAAGTCTACCATGTCGTGGAGCGCGTCGTAGAGCGGGCGGAGATACGGGTTCACTTTTTCCGCGAGGTCGCCGGGGAGAAAGCCCAGCTTCTCGCCGGCCTCGACCGCCGGTCGCGTGAGGATGATGCGCACGTAATTATTTTTCATCAGCTCGGCGACCGCCATCGCCATCGCGAGATAGGTCTTGCCGGTGCCGGCCGGGCCGATGCCGAAGACGATGTCGTGGCGCCGGATCGCGTCGATGTAGGCCTTCTGCGCGACGCTCTTCGGCGTGATCGTGCGCTTGTGCGACGAGATATAGATCGTGTCGAGGAAGATGTCCTGCAGGTTGGCGCGCCGGTCGCCGCTCAAAATGCGCACGGCGTAGTCGACGTCGCTGCCGTAGACCGGATAGTTTTTTTCCAGCAGGCCGTAGAGCTGCTTCAGCACTTTGCCCGCGAGCTCGGCTTCGACAGGATCGCCCTCCACCTCGATGCTCGTGCCGCGCACCTGGAGCTTCACGCCGAGGCTCCGCTGGATGATTTTCAAATGCTCGTCGTGCTGGCCGAGCAGGTCGCGGAAGTGGTGCGGGTCGGGAAAATCGATGCGCGGCTTTTCTTCTTCGGCGGGCTTGCGCCCGGTATCTTCCTTCACTCGTTTTCTCCCATGAGCTGCAGCACGATCTCGCGCGTGCGCGGACGGTTGTCGAAATCGAGCAGCACGATCTGCTGCCACGTGCCGAGCAGTAGATTGCCGCCGTCGATCGGCACCTGGAGCGACGGCCCGAGCAGCGACGCGCGGAGATGCGAATAGCCGTTGTCGTCGCCCCAGCGGTCGTCGTGATGGTATTTGCGGTCCGATGGAATCATTTTCTCCAGCAGCTCCTTCAGATCCTGGAGCACGCCGGATTCGTATTCGATGGTCGTGAGCGAGGCGGTCGAGCCCGAGACGAAGAGCGTCGCGAGGCCGCGGCGGATTTGATGGCGTTCGAGCGCGTCTTTTACTTTCGGGGTGATATCGATGATGTCGCAGCGGCCCTGGGTCTTCTCGCGGATGGTGGCGGTGTGGATCTGCATCAAGGGAATATCAGCCCTCTAAGAAGCCTTAACAAGTTCCCGCACTTTGTCCAGTGCCTGATCGACCTTGGACGGGTCCTTGCCGCCCGCCTGGGCGAAGTCGGGCCGGCCGCCCCCGCCGCCGCCGACGATCGGCGCGACCTGCTTGACGATGTTGCCCGCGTGGAAGCGCGAGGTCAAATCCTTCGAGACCGAGGCAACCATCGAGACGTTGGCGTCGCCGGCGCTCACGAGAAAGACGACGCCGGAGCCGAGCTTGTCTTTGACCTGGTCCGCCAGCTCGCGGAGCTGGTTGGCGTCGAGCTTGTCGACCTTCGAGACGACAATCGACGCGCCGTCGACCTGCTGCTTTTTCGCGAGCAGCTCGGGCAATTGATTTTTACCGTGCTGGCCGCGCAGCGTCTCGATCTCGCGCTCGAGATCGCGCTGCTGCTGGAGCAGCCTTCTCACGCGCTCGACCGCGTCGTCGGGTCCCGCGCGCAGCAGCGCGCCGATCTCCTTCAGCCGCTGCTCGTAGACGCGCATGAGATCGAGCGCGCCTTCGCCGGTGACGGCCTCCATGCGCCGAACGCCGGCGGCGACGCCGCCCTCGGTCTGGAGCTTGAAGACGCCGATCTCGCCCGAGCGGTGCACGTGCGTGCCGCCGCACAGCTCGGTCGAGAAGTCGCCGATCTTGACCACGCGCACGACGTCGCCGTACTTGTCGCCGAAAAACGCGAGAGCGCCTCTTTTCACCGCCTCGTCGTAGCTCGTCTCCTCGATCTTCACGTCGGCGTCGACGCGAATCCGCTCGTTGACGCGCTGCTCGATGTCGGCGAGCTTCTCGTCGGCGATCGAGCCGGTATGGCTGAAATCGAAGCGAAGCCGGTCGGGCGCGACGAGCGAGCCGGCCTGGCGCACGTGCTGCCCCAGCTCCTCGCGCAGGACGGAATGGAGGATGTGCGTCGCCGAGTGGTTGAGCGCGGTGCGATTGCGATGTTTGGCATCGACGGCGAGGCCGACTTTATCGCCGACCTGGACGCGGCCCTTGACGACTTTGCCGCGGTGGACGACGAGCTGCGGCGTCGGCCGCTGCGTATCGGCGATCTCGACGAGATCGCCGCGCGCGGTGCGGATCATGCCGCGGTCGCCGAGCTGCCCGCCCGATTCGCCGTAGAAGGGCGTCTCGGCGGTGATGAGATCGACCTCCATGCCTTCGCGCGCTTCCGGCCTGCCTTCGCCGCCGGCGAAGATGGCGAGGACTTCCGATTCGCCTTCGAGCCGGTCGTAGCCGATGAAGCGGACCGGCCGGTCGAGCGCGATCTTCGTCTCGCCCTGTCCGACCTCGCGGGCCTCGCGCGCGCGCGTCCGCTGCTCCTCCATTAATCGCTCGAAGCCGCCGACGTCGACGAGGATCCCCTCATTGCGGAGAATGTCCTCGGTCAGGTCGAGCGGAAATCCGTAGGTATCGTAGAGCTTGAAGGCGACTTCGCCGGAAAGCATCTGGCGCTTGCCGCGCTTAAGCTCCGCGACCGCTTCTTCCAAAAGGCCGAGCCCTTTCTCCAGCGTCTCGGCGAAGCGCTCCTCTTCGATCAGGATCACCTCGGCGATGCGCTTCTGGTTCTGGCGCAGCTCGGGGTAGGCGTCGCCCATGATGTCGACGACCGCGTGCGAGACTTTATGCAGGAACGGCTCGGTGAGTCCGAGGATGCGGCCGTGGCGCGCCGCGCGCCGCAGCAGCCGGCGGAGCACGTAGCCGCGCCCCTCATTCGACGGCGTCACGCCGTCGGCGATGAGAAAGCTCACCGCGCGGCTGTGGTCGGCGATGACGCGAAAAGAGATATCGGTATTTTCGTCGGCGCCGTATTTTTTCCCCGCGAGCTTCTCCGCCGCCGCGATGAGGCCGCGCATCGTGTCGATGTCGTAGTTCGACAGCACGCCCTGGAGCACGGCGGTGATGCGCTCGAGGCCCATGCCGGTGTCGACGTGCTTCGCCGGCAGTTCTTCGAGCGAGCGGTCGTCTTTGCGATCGTACTGGATAAAGACGAGGTTCCACAGCTCGATGTAGCGCGCGCAATCGCCGTTCACGCGGCAAGTATG
>DATFWH010000074.1:0-10518 GCA_035259465.1 Binatia bacterium | reverse complement strand
CGGCTTGGCCGGCATTTTCGGCAGCCGCGGATCGTCGGTCATCAATTGATACTGCGGATGTTTGGCCCCGGGATGGGGCCTCATGATGGCGGCGCCGAGGTTGCCGTCGGCCATATTGAACAGCGCCGATTTCGAGATCAGCACGTCGAGCTCCTCGCTCATCTTGCGCTCGAGCGCGTCCGCGCGGTCGGTCAGCGACATTTTCTCGGCCATGGCTTGATCCTCCTATCTTGACGCTGCTGGACCCTTTACCACGTTTCAGGAAGTCGCGGGAAGAGGGGAGGCCTGGATGCTGGCGGCTCCATGCTGCATCGTCTTTTTTGAGTCACCCCCGCGAAAGCGGGGGTCCAGGCACTTTGTAAAATAACTGGATTCCCGCTTCCGCGGGAATGACGGAGAAAAATGCGGGAAGGAATATTTTTGTAGGGGCGTGATTCATCACGCCCGGGCCGCGTCCCTACATTCGGGAAGCGGCGCGGCGTTCTTACCCCGTCTTCTTGATCCCCTCGTTCATGCTTCCCGTCCGATACCCTTCGAGGTCGAGGGAGGATGCGGGATTGGGGTCGCGGCGGAGGTTCGGATTGTAATCTTTTTGTCTCGGATGTACATTTGGTACGAAAGGAGTCAGAGCATGGCGCAGGTAAGCACGGCCGCGGCGCGAAAGCAGATTTCCGAGGTGATCAATCGGGCCGCCTTTGGCAAGGAGCGAATGATCCTTACCCGGCGCGGCAAGGAGGTGGCGGCCGTCGTGCCGATCGAGGATGTGAAGGTACTGGAGGCGCTGGAGGACCGGATGGACCTCGAGGAAGCCCGCGCATCGCTCGCACGGGCGAAGGGAAGGCGCGCAATCTCCTGGACCAAGCTCAAGAAAGAGCTGGGGCTTTAGTTGGCCTATCGCATCGAGTTTGCTCCCAAAGCGGCACGGCAGTTCAGAGCTTTAGATAAGGGCCTCCAAAGGAGACTTGCCCGACGCATCGACGCGCTCGCGGGGAATCCTCGGCCGCAAGGCGTGAAAAAATTAGCCGGCGAAGACGACCTTTATCGGCTGCGCGTCGGAGATTACCGTATCCTCTACCAAATTCAGAAGCACAGGCTCATCGTCCTGGTCGTCGGCGTCGGCCACCGGTCGGAGATCTATCGCGAGTTGCGGCGCTAGCGCCGGATGACATCTACATCGTGGGATCAGGCCTTTATATCTTAACAATCTTTCGTCTTCGCGCCGCCCGCAAGAAACAAGCCTAGAACCGTACGGTGCGCATATGGGATTAGACAAGTCCGCATATGGGATTAAAGAGATCAAAGCCGCAGCGCCGCGTTCCGGATAGCGTTGACCGCCTGTGGTCGTTTTTAGAAACGCGCCGCGATGCTTGGAGGGCGGCCAATGCGTCGATCGAGAGACGCGACGTCGCCGCTGTCGACGGTACGCGATGGACGATCTTCCGCAAGATCCACGCGAATCGGATTAAGGGCGCTCGCGCAGAGAAGCTCGATTTCAGAGCCAGCATCACCATCTGGCCCGGCGCGACGGTAAAGAGCACAGGGCTGGCTCGCTCGGATGATACGCCGGCTGTGCAAGGGTGGCGTCGACAGGTCGAACGTAAAGTTCGCCGGCAGGGTTATCGCGGCGGCTGGCGACGATCTCCTTGGGGCCCGCACGGTGACTTCTGGAAAACCCTCAGGAACGCCCGCGCCGTGCGCGCCGAAGTCAAGCTGCTCGATAATCTGAGGCTTTGAGTTCCCTCAGATTTAGTGCTCGTCCACCTGCGCCGCGCGCGTCGCGGGTCATCACAAGTGGCAGAGAGCGAGATCGACACAAAGAAGGAATTCAAGAAACAAGACTTAACCCCTTCGATTATGAGAAATGTAAACTTCGAGAATGGTAAATACGGCCTTCGTGCAGTGCTAACTGGCGCATGGTCGGGCAGCCTTGAGCAATATTTATCGGACGAACCAGTGGCCGAACTTGAGCTGAATCATGCTAAAGGTTGGCGCGGTACAGATTTATCCTTTCTAACCAGGTTTCAACACATAAAATCGTTTTCGATTACAGACTTTACAATTACTTCAGTCAAGCCAATTCATTTACTTAGTGAACTAAAATCCTTAGACGTTATTACCTATTGTAAAACCAAGATAAACTTCTCGGCTTTCCCGCAGCTTGAGGAGTGTGGATTAGAATGGCGACCTGGTGCCGAGTCGCTATTCAATTGCGCGACTCTCAGAGATCTTTTTATTAACCGCTATAAAGGTACAGATACCGACCCGTTCCAGAATTTAACCAATTTAAAGTTGCTTGCGATACTCAATTCATCGATCACAAATGTATCGGGACTTAAAAACCTTAAACAGCTTAGATCATTACGCTTAGGAAATTTATCCAGGCTTTCTACATTAGAAGGAATCGAACTCTTGGCTAATTTGGAAGAGCTGGACATTAACACTTGTCAACGAATTCACTCCATTAAAGAATTGGCCTCAGTAAAACGGCTGAAAAGATTACACCTGAATAATTGCGGTCCGATAGAATCTCTCAAGCCATTGAACGAACTGCGCGAATTGGAAGCAGTGATTTTCTATGAATCCACGAATATTCAAGACGGCGATTTGTCACCACTTCTGCGGCAAACAAAACTTTCACGACTGTCATTTCAAAATCGACGGCACTATTCGCACCGACGAGAAGATTTTGGCCTAATTTACTCGAACCCGGATGGCTAAATACGATGATTTGGGGTCGCGTCCTGCAGTGACCCATCCGCTCAAGCGCATTCGCGGCGCTGTTACCCCGTCTTCTTGATCGCCTCGTTCATGCTGCCGGTCCGATACCCTTCGAGGTCGAGGCTGACGTAGGTGAAGCCGATCTCCTTGAAGCGGGTAACGATCGCCGCGCGCACGTCGCGGTCGAGCAGGCGGTCGGTCTCCGCGGCGGACGCTTCGATGCGGACGAGGTCTTCGTGGTAGCGCACGCGGAACTCGCGGAAGCCTAAGTCCTTCAGCGTCTTCTCGCACGCGCCGATTTTTCCCAGGCGCTCGAGGTTGATCTCGACGCCGTACGGGAAGCGCGACGTGAGGCAGGCGATCGCGGGCTTGTCCCAGGTCGGGAGGCCGAAGTCGCGGCTGAGACGCCTGATGTCGTCCTTGGTCAGCTCGGCTTCGACGAGCGGGTGGCGGATGCGCCATTGCTTCGCCGCCTTGAGGCCCGGGCGGTGGTCTTTGAGATCGTCGAGGTTGGTGCCGTCGGCGATCGTCGAGAATCCGAGCTTCGCCGCCTGATCGCGGCAGATGCGGTAGAGCTCGTCCTTGCAGAAGAAGCAGCGGTTGACGGGATTTTCGGTGAACGCGGGATTGTCGAGCTCGTGCGAATCGATCACGATGTGGCGGCAGCCGATGAGCCGCGCGAGCTCGGCGGCCGATTCGAGCTCTCCCGGCGGCGCGGTCGGCGATGCGGCGGTGAGACCTACGGCGCGGTCGCCAAGCGCTTGATGCGCGACTTTGAGAAGAAAGGTCGAATCGACGCCGCCCGAGAAAGCTACGAGGAGATTGCCCGCCGACGCGATGATCTCGGTCAGTCTTGCGAGTTTTGGTTCCACTGCCTGCCGAAGATGTCGGTGCTGAGGTAATGCTCGCCCTTGTCGGCGAACACGGTGACGACGATTTTTCCCTTGCCGAGTTTTTGCGCGACGCGCGCCGCCGCGGCGCACGCGGCGCCCGAGGAGATGCCGACGAGAATGCCTTCCTCCGTCGCGACACGGCGCGTGAAGCTCGTCGCCTCTTCGTCGCTCACCTGGATGATCTCGTCGATCACATTGCGGTTCAACACCGCGGGGACGAAGCCGGCGCCGATGCCCTGGATTTTGTGAAAGCCCGGCTCGCCGCCCGAGAGCACCGGCGACGCCGCGGGCTCGACGGCGCAGATGCGCGCGCCTTTCATCTTCTCCCGCAGCACCTCGCCGACGCCGGTGATCGTGCCGCCGGTGCCGACGCCGGCGACGAACGCGTCGATCTGCTTGAACTGCTGCAATAGCTCCACGGCGGTGGTGCGCCGGTGCGCTTCGGGATTCGCCGGGTTGTTGAACTGCTGCGGCATGAAGTAGTCGGAGTGCTCGAGCAAAAGCTCCTCGGCCTTGCGGATCGCGCCGCCCATGCCCTTGGTGTCGGGCGTGAGAATGATGCGCGCGCCGTACGCGGCGAGGAGGCTCCGGCGCTCTTCGCTCATCGTGTCGGGCATGGTGAGAATCAGCCGGTAGCCCTTGACCGCGGCGACGAGCGCGAGGCCGATGCCGGTGTTGCCGCTCGTCGGCTCGACGATGGTCGCGCCGGGCTTGAGCTTGCCGTCGCGCTCGGCGGCCTCGATCATGCTGAGGCAGATTCTATCCTTGACCGAGCCGCCGGGGTTCTGCGATTCGAGCTTGGCCCAAATCTCGGCGTCGTTTTGCCCGGGAATATTTCTCAGCCGAACGGCGGGAGTGGAGCCGATGAGATCGAGAACCGAGCGGGCGCCGTTTATGCCGGTCACGGCGCGCGCCTCTGCGGGATGGTGAGGAAGAGTCGCATCGAACGGCCTCTATGCTATATTTCAGCCGGTGCAAAGTCAATTAAATAGCGCGCCCGGCGGCGCGCGGGCGCTGGCGATTTTTCCCGGCGCGCTGGGCGACTTCGTCTGCTTTCTTCCGGCGCTCTGCGCGATCGCGCGCGGGCGCGGCGTCGAGCTCTGCGCGCGGACGGAGTACGGCGATTTGCTGCCGGCGCATATCCATGCGCGAAGCATCGAGCGGCGCGACATCGGGCAGCTCTTCGTCACGGGCGCGGACCTGCGGGAAACGGAAGAGTTCTTCCGGCAATTCGAATTCGTATACTCCTGGTCGGGCAGCGGCGACGCGGTGCTCAGAGAAAATTTCGCCCGCGCCGCCGGATCGAAGGGGCGGCTCTTTACGTTCCGCCCCGCCGCAGCGCGGACGCACATCATCGATTACTACCTCGCCTGCGTCGGCGCGCCGCCCGGCGCGCAGCCGGCGGTCGCGATCAAGCCCGACGCGCTGGATTGGGCGCGCGCGTGGCTGCGCGCGAACGGCCTCGAAGGAGCAAGATTGCTCGCCGTGGCGCCGGGGAGCGGCGCGACGGAAAAAAACTGGCCGCGCGAGTATTTTCGCGAGGTTATCGAATGGTGGGAGCGGTCTCCCGGCGGTAAAGGGCGGTCTCCTAGTGGTAAAGTTTCGGTAGTCCTCGGGCCGGCGGAAGAGGCCGAATATGCCTTCTGGACGGAGCACGCGCCGGTCGCCCGCGGCTTAAGCCTCGGCCAGCTCGCCGCATTATTATCGATGGCCGATGTCTACCTCGGCAACGATAGCGGCGTTACCCATCTCGCCGCCGCCGTCGGCGCCAAAACCGTCGCGCTCTTCGGCCCGACGAGTCCGGCGGAATGGGCGCCGCGTGGTAGGGATGTGGAGATCATAAGTCTCGGGGTCGAATGCTCCCCGTGCGACGGTCCGGCGATGAAGATTTGCCCGCATCGAAAGTGCCTGACGACGTTGATGCCGCGGGAGGTTATTGCCGTCTTGGAATAAATTTGTCGAAAAACGCCGGCTTTTTCGTATCCTTGACAAGGGGGTAGGGCGGCATTAAAGTTTCATTCACCGGAGTATCAATTTAAAAGAACGAAAATGTCGAATTCTATAAAAACAGTGCTCCTCTTGGGTCTGCTGACCGGGCTTATCCTGGCGATCGGGCAAATGTTCGGCGGCACGCAGGGCATGGCTATCGCCCTGGTTTTTTCCCTCTTGCTTAATTTCGGCAGCTACTGGTTTTCCGATAAGATCGTATTGGCGATGTATCGCGCAAGCGAGGTGCGCGAGGCCGACGCGCCGGAGCTATATAGCGTCGTCCATAACGTGGCGCTTCGAGCCGGCATTCCAATGCCGCGCGTCTACATCATTCCGTCCGAGACGCCGAACGCTTTTGCCACCGGCAGGAATCCCGAGCATGCCGTCGTCGCCGTCACCGAAGGCATCCTCCGCCTGATGAACCGCGAAGAACTCGAGGGCGTGCTGGCGCATGAGATCTCGCACGTCAAAAACCGCGACATTCTGATCAGCAGCGTCGCCGCCTCACTGGCCGGCGTTATTATGATGCTTGCCCACATGGCGCGCTGGGCCGCGATATTCGGCGGCTACGGCAATCGCGACCGCGAAGGCGAGGGAGGAGGCGTGATCGGGCTCCTTGTGACCGCGATTGTCGCCCCGATCGCCGCCCTGCTTATCCAGATGGCGATTTCCCGCTCGCGCGAATATCAGGCCGACGCAAGCGGCGCGAAGACCATAGGGAATCCGCTCGGTCTCGCCTCGGCGCTCGCGAAGCTCTCACGCGCCAACGAAATCGCGCCGATGGAGGCGCGCCCCGAGACGGCGCATCTTTTCATCGTCAACCCGCTTTCAGGCCGCTCGTTGGCGAATCTTTTCAGCACGCATCCGCCGATCGAGGAAAGAATCGCCCGGCTCCGCGCGATGGCGCATTGACAAACGCGGTGACGACGCGATCCGCGGCCGGGCCTTCCCGGCCTTTTCTCGCCTGAAATTCCGGAGGTTTAATGGCCGACGAGGGAGAAAAACAAGGCAAGGGCTTTAAAGTCGAAGACCGTCGACGCTTTTCCGAAACCGGAGAGGCGCGCGACACATCCAAAACCGACGAGCCCAGCCCGGAGGAGCCGCCGCGGCGAACCGCCGATGCCGTTCTAGGCGGCGCGGCGGACAAGTCCGAGGCGCAGCTTCCGGAGATCAATTTTTCTACATTCATTATCAGCCTCAGCACCCAGGCGCTGATGCATCTTGGCGAGATTGCAGACCCGCTGTCCGGCAAGGCGGAGACCGATCTTCCCGTCGCCAAGCAGATGATCGACATCCTTAGCCTGCTTCAAGAAAAAACCCGTGGCAATCTCGATTCCGGAGAGCAGCAGCTCGTCGAGGATGTCCTTTACGACCTGCGGTTGCGATACGTGGATGCGGTGAAGAGGAAATAGGAGCGTTAATGGAAAGCAACCGGGTATGGAACCGCCGCGTGGGCGTGCGGCTCCTTGGCGCGGCGGCGCTGGTAGCGCTGCTGATCGGATTCGGAATGAGCGGCGGGTTCGATCGTTTAAAGGCGCCGAAGATCGTCAATTTGTGGCAGCACTCGGCGAGTTCGCAGGCCGTCTCGCAGCCGGTGCTTACACCGCAGGGGCTGCCGGATTTCGTGACTCTGGCGAAGAGGATGAAGCCGGTGGTCGTCAACGTCTCGACGACGCAGGTCAGCCAAGGAGGCCAGGCGTTCGACAGCCCGTTCGGCGGCGAAGACGACCCGTTCGGCGATTTCTGGCGCAAATTTTTCGGCGGACCATCTCCGCGCGGTCCTTACCGGCAGAAAAGCTTGGGCTCCGGGTTCATCATCGACAAAGACGGATCCATCCTGACCAACAACCATGTCGTGGACAACGCGTCGAAGATCGTCGTCAAGCTTGCCGACGGCAGGGAATTCGACGCTAGGGTTATCGGTAGAGACGCCAAGACCGATCTCGCCGTCATCAAAATTAGTGTGGACGAGACTCTGCCGGTCGCGCCGCTCGGCGATTCCGATCAGTTGGAAGTGGGCGAATGGGTAATGGCGATCGGCAATCCATTCGGCCTCGATAATACCGTTACTTCGGGTATAGTGAGCGGCAAGGGCCGCCACCTGCCCGGGGGCGGGCCGTACGACAGCTTCATCCAGACCGACGCCTCGATTAATCCCGGTAATTCCGGCGGACCGCTCATCAACATCCGCGGCGAGGTCGTGGGAATCAATTCGGCGATATACAGCCGCTCGGGCGGCAACATCGGGATCGGCTTCGCGATTCCCATGAATCTGGTGAAGGAGCTGCTGCCGCAGCTCAAGGGCAAGGGGAAAGTCACGCGAGGCTATCTCGGCGTCCTTATCCAGAAGGTTACTCCCGAGATCGCCGAATCGCTCGGTATGGACAAGCCTCGCGGCGCGCTCGTCGCCGACGTCACCAAAGGCGGGCCCGCCGATAACGCCGGTATCAAAGTCGGGGATGTCATCGTCGAGTTCGACGGTAAAGAGATCCGCGACTCTAACGATCTGCCGAACATCGTCGCGCGTACGGCGGTCGATAAAAAGGTCCCGATGAAAGTTCTGCGCGATAGGAAAGAAACCACGCTCACCGTCGCCGTCGGCGAGATGAAGGAGCAGGAGAGCGTGGCTTCCGCGTCGGAAAAAAGCGAGTTGGGCGTGACGGTACAGCAGGTGACGCCGGAAATCGCCGAAAGCCTGGGCCTCGAGCGGCCGGAGGGCGTCGTCATTACCGCGGTCGAGCCCGGAAGTTCGGCGGAGGACGCTGGCCTGCGGCGTGGCGATATCGTTCTGGAAGTCGACCGCAAGCCGGTGCGCAAAGTCGTGGATTACCGAAAGGCGATCGGCGAAGTGAAAAAAGGCAAGGGCGTCCTGTTTCTGGTCCGCCGCGGTACGAGCACGATCTTTCTCGCTCTAAAACCGCCCCAGTGAAGAAGGTAGTCGACATGGCCGTAGTCAAAAAGGGGTCGGATAAGCATCCGGCCCTTTTTATTGTTTTCGAAAGGCGTTAAACTGAGGGGCAATTTAGACGAGGTCGCTCTGTTTGAAAAAGCCGCGCTGGTTAAAAAAACTTCCCCTGCCGCGCCTTAAAGTCCTCATCCTTTCGCTGGCCGTTCTTGTTGTTGTGCTGGGAATTTCCGGCGCGTGGTATGTACGATACCTCGAAGACATCGTCACGAAAAAATTCGAAGGTTCGAAGTGGCCCATTCCGTCGAAGATATATTCGGACACGACTCTGCTCTACGCCGGCATGAATCTCCGGCGTGAAGATCTCTCCGACAAGCTCCGGCGTCTGAGCTATCGCGAGGTACGCGGTGACCTAAATAAGGGCGAGTACCGCTTCGCCAAGGGCGACGCGGTGGAGATTTATCTCCACGACTTCGCCTATCCAATGGAGAACTTCAAGGGATTTCCCATCCGCATCGCGTTTCAGGGCGCTGCCGTCACGCGCATGGAAAATCTCGCGACCGGACAGGACGTCTTCTCGCTCGAGCTCGAGCCGGAGCTCATCGCCGGTCTCTACGACCGCGTCTGGCAGGAACGGCGGGTCGTGACGCTTGCCGAAGTGCCGCCGCTGCTCGTGCGCGCCGTCCTCGCTATCGAGGATGAGCGTTTCTACCGTCACCGCGGCATCGATCCGATCGGCGTGCTCCGCGCGATGTGGGCCAACCTGAGGAGCGGCGGCGTCGTTCAGGGCGGCAGCACGCTCACCCAGCAGTTGATGAAAAATTTCTTCTTGAACGACGAGCGCACGCTGCACCGCAAATTCAAAGAAGCGATTATGGCGCTCATCGCCGAGCGGAAATACTCCAAAGACGAGATTCTAGAAAACTACCTCAACGAAATTTACCTGGGGCAGCGCGGCTCGCAGGGGATTTTCGGCGTTTGGCAGGGTGCGGAATTCTATTTCGCCAAGGAGCTGCCGCAGCTTAGCGTCGGCGAAATCGCGCTCATGGCGGGGCTTATCCGCGCTCCCGGCCGCTACTCGCCTTACCGGAGCGTCGAAGCCGCGAAACAGAGAAGAAACGTCGTCCTTGCGAAAATGCTGGAGGACAAGCTCATCACCCGTCGCCAGTACGACGCCGCAGTCAGAGAAGTCATCCCGCGCCGCGAGCTCATCAAAGTGACAAACGACGCTCCTTACTACGTCGATTTTTTGCGCCGTGAACTCGCCGAGAATTATCAGCACGACCAATTGACGAAGGAAGGCCTGCGGATTTTCACCAGTCTCGACCTGGTGCTGCAGCGCATGGCCGAAAAATCGCTCGCCGACGGCTTGAAGCAGCTGGAGGCGACGTATCCGTATCTCAAAAAGCGCGGCGAAGACGACAATCTCGAAGGTTCGATCATCGTGATCAAGCCGCAGACCGGCGAGATCAAAGCGATGGTCGGCGGGCGGGAATATCAAAAATCCCAATTCAACAGAATCTTCCAGTCGCGGCGCCAGCCCGGTTCGGTCTTCAAGCCCTTCGTTTATCTGGCGGCTCTGATGTACGGCGGCGAGGGCGGCAAGCGCTTCACTCCCGTGACGATGGTCGACGACTCGCAGTTCACCTGGAGCTACGAGGGCCAAGAATGGCAGCCCGCGAATTATCGCGGTGAGTATTTCGGCACCGTCACGCTGCAGACGGCGCTCGAGCGGTCGCTCAATTCGGCTACGGCGCGCGTCGCGCGAGACGTCGGCATCCGCCATGTGCGCGATATCGCTTATCGTCTCGGCATTCAGAGTCCGCTGCCGGTTTTTCCCTCTCTCGCGCTCGGCTCCGCGGAGGTGACTCCGCTGGAGGTCGCGGTCGCCTATGCGGCGCTGGCGAACGGCGGTGTGCGCACCCAGCCGCTCGCCGTCAAGCAGGTGATCGATCAGGAGTCGCGCGTGCTCGAGAAACGAGATATTCAAGTCGAGAAGGTGATCACGCCGCA